>CAZEHS010000038.1:13549-25555 GCA_964511875.1 uncultured Peptostreptococcaceae bacterium | reverse complement strand
TAAGGACGAGGGATTAACCACGCGGTACCACCTTAATTTGCCCGAAGGCCTTTATACGATAACGACCCATACGGACCGGCGCAGGTTTCAGCTGCACAGTTCACGGGAGGATTCAACGATCAGGCACCATCGGTTCTCACCAACCACCGACTCTCTGAAGGGCCTTTTCGTTTACTTTCCCCGATCATCACATTTGAATGTTCGGTTTTTATGCTTGATCTTCCAAGGGGGGCTTAGAAGTTAAACCTATCATAAACTGGTATTGCAACGGTGTCAACACATTATTCAGAATATTTCGCAAGAAAAGGTTTTCATTATATTATCGTATTTAACGGACATACGGATAAAATGTTCGTGTTTTAATCCAACGGACATGTCTTCTGACGATAGACAGTTATCCGCTTCAGAAAAACAGTTATTAACGGCTTGGGCCGTTGCCGGAAATCTGTTATGATTGCTTGGTAAGAAATAATTCAACTTTAGGAGATTCCCTTGTTCAGAACACTGATTTGGTTCATCTATTTCTGTCTCTATCAGATCTACTTAATTCCTTCATTAATGAAGGCCAACCGTTTGGCTTCCGAGAACCGGACATCCGAGTTGGATGCACTCGCAAACGCCATTGCAACAACATGGGCCGGATCGCTTCTAAAGCTTGCTGGCTGCAATGTGCATGTAACTGGAGCTGAGAACCTGCCTCAAAACACTCCGGTGCTGTTTGTTTCCAATCACCAGAGCAACTTTGACATCCCGATCCTGGTCGCGTCCATCGATCACCCAAAGGGCTTCATTGCCAAGGAAAGCCTTGAGAAAATACCGCTTCTCAGCAAATGGATGGGACATCTCCACTGCGTCTATATGAAACGGGGCAGTCCAAGAGAAGCTGCCATCGCCATCAATGAGGGTGTACGTTTCCTGAAAACAGGCTATTCCATGGTAATTTTTCCGGAAGGGACCCGTAGTCAGGATGGATTCCTGCAGAATTTCAAGCCCGGAGCGCTTAAGCTCGCTACAAAAGCAGGTGTCCCAATCGTACCGGTTACGATCAACGGCTCTATCAATATGATGCGTAAGGGATCCCTGATCATTCATCCGGCTGATGTCGAGGTGATCATCTCACCACCCGTCCTTCCCGAAACATATGCCAACGACACGGTTATTCTGAGTGATAAGGTGAAGGACATCATTGAAGAGAATCTGTCACCCTTTGGAGGTATCCGCACATGAATTTCGTCGCTCTCGACTTTGAAACCGCCAACGAAACAAGGAACAGCCCCTGCTCGATCGGTCTTGTGAGGGTGGAAAACGGCCTTGTAACGGATCGGTATTATACCCTGATCAAACCGGAACCCATGCGGTTCAGTCCCTGGAACATCAGGATACATGGGATTAAGCCAAGCGATGTGGCCGATGCGCCGACCTTCGATGCCGTGTGGCCGGAAATCCGAACCTTCATCGGTTCAAATGTCGTTGCGGCTCACAACGCCTCATTTGATATGAGCGTGCTGCGTCATACATTGGATCAATATGGGCTGACGTATCCTGAAATACCGTATTTCTGTACCGTTGTGGCAGCGAAGAAAACCTTCCCGGATCTGGTCAACCACAAGCTGAACACGGTCTCGGCCCATGTTGGGTTCAGCTTCTGCCATCACAATGCCCTGGAGGATGCCGAAGCCTGCGCCCGGGTGCTTGTGGCCGCTATTCAGGAAAAGGAAGCAGATAGCCTGGAAGTCTACTGTAAAATCATCCGTTCAAGCTTCGGCAAGCTCTACCCCGGCGGATACGGGGCATGCAGATGAAATCATATGGATGATAAACCCGGTTCAGACCATCATAGGTCTGAACCGGGTTTTCATTTGTTTTCAGCTTTTTCTTCTGTGAGTTGAATCCGCCATGCTCTGCCGGCATCATCCTTGACAGGCACCATTCTACCGGGTTCCAATGAGTAGCCGCTGCGTAGGGTTGCCCTGAAAGTGACTGTACCGCCGTCGGGCAAGAATAACCGATTGATTTCATATACCCTGTTCAGATCCAACCCGTCATATTCCCTATAGGAATGAATCTCTGCCTTGACCTTGTAGCTCATGGCACCTGAGCTTTCCGGGAATGCGAATACATAATACTGCTCAACATAGTCGCGCTTTTCCAGAACACCGCCGATGGTTGTGGATCCAAAGGGAGTTGAGCCGACGATCACGTCCCTGACGAACACCAGCGATACGATCACAACAAGAACCATAAGCAGGATTCGGGGATTCCTGTCGGATGTGTTCGGAATTGTTGCGAGAACATAGCCCAGCAGAATCGAGAATGCCGCGACCTGCAGCATGTTTATGATGTCCATCTCAATCAGCTCCCCAATCGATCGGATTTGAAGGTTATTTATATCTTTTGAAAGCAATCCATAGAAGCCCAAGATGCACCGCGACTCCACCAGCGAAAACCAATGCCAGAATCCAGGGATCTCCTCCCCAAAACAGACGGCTAACCCATGTGAAGGGGGCAATGTACATGATAAGGCTCCATGGTTCAGGCATGAGCCAGGCAGCTATGGGTGCAAAGAAAAAAACACCGGTTGCCTTTCCCACAGCCAAGCCTTCAACTTTATTCTGACATACCTGAGCCAGCATCATACTGAGCAGCGGCGCTTCCAATGAGGCCATAACCGTTGCTCCCAGCACGATGAAGAGCGGTACAGGAGCCAGTGCTGTCAGAATGATCACAAATGGAGATAAAAGCATGCTCAGCAGCAGCGGAACCATGATCCTCCAGCGAAGATACACCGAAGGTTTCAAGGGCGTCACAGACAGGTATTCCAGTACATTATCCTCTTTGTCATCCAACAGCATGAATCCAGTAAGCATCCCGATCATCATGGGAGTGACCAGCACCATGATACTCAGGATCAGCACTCTGTATTCACTGAGATCAAACCCGCTTCGACCAAGAAGCCATGTCTCGAACGGGGGATATCCGAAACGGAATATCAGGGTGATCAATACCGGCACCAGCAGTGTGATGACCAGGATCGGATCATTTTTCATGGAACGGGATTCAGCCCGCATAAGAATCAATTGACTGTTCATAGTTCATCTCCGTTCTACAATTTCCGTACGACATTCTTCAGGAATGCCCCCTTTGCCCACCAGGCAGCACCGACTGTCCAGAGCAGTCCAATGAAACCGGTCAGCAGCCAGTTGCCCGGAACCGGCAGGCCAAGTGCTCCTGCGACAAGAGCCGCATAAAATCCCCCAGGCATCAGAAGAGGTATGACAGAATCCCAGATTCCAAGAAAGGGCAGCAGCGACAGGCTGGGCACTATAAGAATGAAAGGTCCGTACGCCAGGAATTCACTCAGGGTCCTTGACCGGGAAACCAGCGCCACGCCCACCAGGGTAAAAAGGACGGAACCCCCTGCAATGCCTGGAACCAGCATCAGATAATCAATAGAAATGCCATGACCAGCCAAAGCAATGACGGTTCCGGATGCCACTGAGAGCAGCGAAAGTGAGACTGCCTTGGACAGGATATAGCCGTCTACCCCAAGAGGTGTCACCAACAGAGGCGTTAGTACCCCCTGCTGCCTTTCCATCAGAAATATCCCCGCCATGAAGAAAAAGCCCAGTACTGAAGGATCCGAATAGATGATGGCGACAGCGGCAGGATCACGGATGATCTCTGGTATCAGGCGCAGCACAGCAACATACAGCAATGTTATGAATCCGTAAGCATAATAGAACCCATGACGGAACTGAAATGCCAGATCAAATCTCAAGGCATTAAAAAGCGTTCTCATTGGAGTCCCCTTCCTGTCAGAGCGATGAATATATCCTCAAGAGTCGCTTCCTGAGTATGAATGGTCTCCAGCTTTTCCGTTTTCAGCAGATCAAGGAAAACGGCATTATCACCCAGCCCTTCTATGGGAAATTCCATTACGCGCAGGGTACCGCCGTGATGGTACTCTACCCTTACATCCTTCTTACCGTAATTAAGCTTGAGATTTCTCGGGGAATCCACATGGCGTATAGCACCGTCCACCATGAATGCCACTCGGTCGCATAATTCATCGGCCGACTGCATGTGGTGGGTCGTTAACAAAATTGTCTTACCCATGGCCTGCTGTTCCCTGATGATATCCCGCATGATCCGTGCATTGAGTGGGTCCAGGCCACTTGTCGGTTCATCCAGGAACAGGATATCCGGGTCATGGAGTAGCGAACGGACAAAGTTGAGGCGCACTTTCATTCCCTTTGAAAATTCAGAGACCCTGCGGTTCATATCCTCTGCCAAACCGATGCGCTCAAGGATCGGTCTGGGGTCCATCGGCTTCCTATTATAAAGGGAACTGAAAAACTCCAGGTTCTCCATCGCAGTGAATCGATTATAGAAGTTCGGAAATTCAAATGCTACTCCGATCTGTTGTGTGTACTCGATTCCTGTATGGCTTATTTCCTTATTGTTAACCTGCACCTGCCCCCGATAATCCTTCAGTATTCCGGTAAGAATCTTCTGAGTCGTGCTCTTTCCTGCCCCGGAGGGGCCCAGAAACCCGAATATTTCACCACGGGTGATGGAAAAATCCAGTCCGTTAAGGGTATCCTCCTCATTACCGGGATACCGGTATTTCAAATCATGAACCGTAATCATGGCTTCCCACCTTTCATATCATGCTTTCCTTAATACTACCCCATTGTATACCCTGATTCACAGTGGTCTGCTCTTTTTTATATGGGTTCAGAATATCAGATTGAATTGAATCAAATCAAAGCAAAAACGAAAACAACGGCTCTGAGAAAATACCCTTCGCCGTTGCAATCAAACCATATGGACTGGAGCTCTATGCGTCAGTTCATGCTTTCTACAAGCGTCTGCGTACCCGCACCAAAGAATGTCAACCTGATTGATTTTCCAGCGGTTGTCAACAATTGTCGGCTGTACATTTTCAATCTTGCAACTGAATCATAATCAGGAAGCCCGAATGGATTCCCTACCCCGTAACTGATTACTGAAATGTCCGGCTGAATAACCTCAATCAGACGCTGGCTGTTGGATGAATAGCTTCCATGATGACCTGCCTTGAACAAATCAACTTTGCCAATAGCCGAATTCAATGTGAGCTGCTGTTCAATGTCGAAACCGGCATCACCAGTAAAAAGCATCTTTTGGGATTTGTATGTCACGACCGCAATCACGCTGTCATCATTAATTGCAGAATGGTTATCGCCCATTTCGAGTATCTCGATTTTCAGATCCCCGTAGGTTATCGTCTCATTCCGGTCACTGCCGTATTGGCATCCTTCTGATACAACGTCATTCATCAGCCCTCTGTACAGGTCAGTATTGAAGACCGTTCCACAATCCAGGAACCTTTCGACCTGAAATGCTGCAAATACATCATGCATGCCACCGATATGGTCTACATCCGGATGAGAGGCGATGACCAGTTCCAGATCATCCACACCCTGAGATTTCAAATAGCTTACTACCTTGTCTCCGCCTGACCGGTCCCCTGCATCAATCAGTATATCCACGCCATCCAAATCCAATAGGACAGATTCTCCCTGACCGACATCGATGAAACTGATTTTCAAGTTGCTCATGGAGACCGACGGTGTCGTAACCGCTGGTTCTACCGCAGCGATTGCTTTCATGATCATTACAGTCCGTGTACTTTCATCCCAACCGACAGTTCCGCCAAGAGCTTTTATCACAGAGCCGATTGGCAGGCATGTCCTGGATTCTTTAATCATCGCAGGAGAATCTACAGCTACCTTGCTTCCGTTTCTTTCTATATGATTCTGTCCCACCGGAATCCGCAGGGTAACGTCACTTTTCTTTACAATGACATAAGGAGCATTCCAACTGATAGAATCCACCCCGAACGCTTCCAATACTGCCCTTACAGGCACATAAGTCCTTCCGTTCTCAACAAACGGCGGCGCTTCCGGTGTTTCAACCGCTTTGCCGTTTACCGTCACAGTAATTGCCTCGGGATCCGGTGTTTGCGGCGCTACTGATGCTGCATTTACTGCTAATCCGGTATAAGGGCATATGACATCCGTATGTAAGTGAGCCGGGGAATCACCGCAATGGTAATGATACCCCCCTAAGCCGCTCTCGTTCACATCATCACTGTGGCCGCCATACTGATCCAGTACCCCTGGATGAGCATAGCTGATGCTGGCGAACAAGATTAAAACAAGCATGATCGATACTGCTTTCTTCATTGTGTTCCTCCTCAAATTGATGGCGGTATTGATTCGCAAAATAGAATCGAAATTTGCTCCCGCCAGTGCTATGTATAGCTCGTACCCTATTCACATATGATGTAACCATCCTTATTATCAATACAGGTCAAAAAATAAACCAACCGCTTAGCCCCATTGGCTAAAACGGCTGATTTCACTTGGATTAAACTGTTTTGGCGGGAGTACGTGGGAATCGAACCCACCTAAGAAGCTATTAACCCCTCAAACTGGTTTTGAAGACCAGAGGACACACCAGCGCCCATCTACCCCCAAATGGTTTTACTCCTTGCCACTAGACGATTCTAGCATGTCCTCATGATTAAATCAAGCGTCGGTAGATAGTTTTGCGACGACTATCGAAAAAGAAGGGACTCCCAAAGAAGTCCCTTCCGTACTTACCGCCTTTTCTCTGCTAACTTTTTTAAGCGCTCTAAGGCTCTAGGAAACCTGACATTAAATATTTCTTCCAGTTCGTAAGGAACATCGAATTTAACAGTTAAAGTAGTAATTCCAGCTTTTTCAGCGATAGAATAACTCTCTTCCCCACCTGTCCACTGTTTCTCGCGTTCCTGCTCTCCACTCTCTTTTGTGTCAGCACTGTGCCTGAATAATACAAACTCATTCGGACGTAATATCTCGACCAGGCTTGTTACACCGTAACCATTTACAGAAGATATGAACTGGATTTCATTTCCTTCTTTCATGACTCCCTTTATATATGTGCCTTCATCAATGATACTAGCCCAGTCACGGAATGTTGCATCTTCCCAAAGAGTTTTCCAGACTTCTTCTTTAGAGGCATTTATTTCGATTGAGAATTGAACTATCTTCATATTATATCTCCTCTTAATCAGCTTAGGAACCATGTTTTGGCATTTATCCGATGCCTGACAGTTCTAAGACTCCCGCTTCTTAAGCGGGAGTGGAGAACTGTAGAGGCCCTGGATCCGTTCAACTAAGCTTCAGATGGTCGAAACCCCACCTGAAGCAAGGTTCACTTCATCTCTCATATATATTATACACTATTTGTCAGGCTTCCCTTGAACTCAAAACATAAGAATGTGAGTCAATAACACTGTCCTGGGTAAATATGAAATGAAGCCCAACAAAATCATATGAGGGGGATATTTTATGAAGAAGATTCTGCTTCCTGTTGATGAGGGTAACATTTCTGCTGAAACTGTGGCAGTTGCGATCGAATTCGGACAAAAATTGGGTGCTGAGATTGTTATCCTCTATGTACAGCCCTTAAGTGTGGCAACTTATCCGTATGCGGACCTGCCTGTGCAGCCAAATAATAAGGAAGTAGTCGATCGGATTACTGACGAAATCATAAGCACTGCCATGGCTAAGTTTGACAATAGCGGAGTGAAAGTGGTTACTCGAGTGATGATCGGATACGCCGCCTCCGAAATCGTGGACTGCGCTGATGCGGAAAAATGCGATCTGATTATCATGCATACCCATGGATTGGGAGCCGCCCGACGATTTCTGATGGGAAGTGTTACGAATAAAGTTGTTCACCACGCCAATGTGCCTGTTCTTGTCTTACGATGATGGAACAGTGTTTAAAATTGAACTGGAGCATGAGGCAGGATCTCATGCTCTTTCTTATTTTGAATCGGATTTTTTCCCAGTGCATGCCGCGAACTTATCCTGAGCAGCCATTATGGCTTGGGCTACTTCTGAATCCTGAGGTGAGCATCCGGTTCTTGAGATTTCTTCGTTTATTTTAAGAAATACGTCATAAACTTTTATTGCGAGGATGGCCAGTTGAGATGGATTGTTCGGCACCACTCCAGCAGGGAAGCAATCCGTATGTTCTCTAAGGAACAGGGCTGCGGCTTGTACTGCGGAATGCTGATTCCGGTCGCTCTGGGTCGGGTAACTGAATTTCCAGCTTAATACCCGCTGATTGATAAGGGCTTTATCCTCATCACCCGCTACAGTTCCGGCAGCTGTGAATATACGGCAGTCATAGGTACGGCAGGTCAGCGGACGATCCTCATAGATGGAACATCTGTCATCGATCATCATTGGACAGAAGCCGTTCTCAAAGTAACCTAAAAGCATATTGCCCTTGGGCAGACCTGGTGCTGGGAACAGGAGTTTTTTATTGATCCTGGAACGGGTCTTGGTTTCTTCTGGTCTGATATGAATGAAGTATGATGAAATGCAGCAGGCTTTACAGTCACCGCATGGAACGACGGCTTCTTTTTCATTTGCCAGCCCGTGCCGTGTACGGCGAAGCCAGGAGGAAAAGCAGCCAGCAGGGACACTTGAACGATTTGTTTCGTTATTCATGGGATCCACACCTTTCAATTGATACACTTATCTCGACAGCTTATTCTATCATTCCTTTCAGATTCCTATCAACCCCATCAGATTTTCATCGGATGAAAATGATATGATTTCCGATTAAACGGGTATAACTGAACCGGGTGCTTTTGATGAAGCTGCGGACGAGTATTTCAATAAAGGAGGATGCATATGAAAAGAATATTTTCCCGACTGATTCCTGTTTTACTCATCATGATGATCATGATTGCTGTGCAGGGGTTTAGCGCATGCGCAGCTGCAACAGGCAGCACGTACTATGTATCAACTTCAGGGAACGATGCCAACACCGGGACTGAGGCTGCTCAAGCGTTCAGGACATTCAACAAGGCGCTGGAGATGGCTGATGCCGGAGATACCATAATCGCAAGGGGCGGCACCTACAGCGAGAAAATCATTGTCAGCAAGTCCGGCACAACCGGATCCCCTATCACAATCCAGAACATGGCTGGAGAAACACCCGTCCTCGACGGGTCAGGGATGAGCCCAGGTGATGGTGAAGGGATGATCAGCATCTTTGACAGGAGCAATATCATAATCAAGGGCTTTGAAATTCGCAATTTCAAGGCTGACAGCGAATCATCAGTGCCAATCGGAATTTATGTGGAAGGGGCCTGCGCCAATATCCAGCTCCTGAACAACAGGATCCACAACATTGAGAATCCAAATGGCAATGCCCATGGTATCGCGGTTTATGGTACCGACGGTTCAAGCGCGGTTACGGATATTGTCGTTTCAGGCAACGAAATATTCAACTGCAGGCTGGGACAAAGCGAATCATTGGTACTGAACGGCAATATCGATGGATTCAAGGTCAACAACAACATCGTCCATGACAACGACAATATCGGGATCGACTTCATCGGCTACGAAGAAACTGCTTCGGACAATGATAATGCCAGAAACGGTGAATGTGTCGGCAATAACGTTTACAATATCACCAGTCTGAGTAACCCGACATACTCGGATGCCAGTGCCGGCGGGATTTATGTGGATGGAGGCTTCAACATCCTCATTGACAGGAATATTGTTAAGAACTGCGACATCGGTATTGAAATCGCTACAGAACGAGGACCTGTGACAAAGGACATCACCGTTACCAACAACCTGATCACAGATTGCAAGCCTCAGGCTGGAATCTCCTTCGGATCCTCGGAGGATTCCATGGGCGGAGGTGTTGAGAACCTGAAAATATTCAACAACACCCTATACAATAACACTGCAGCTGTGCAGATTCAAAATGCCAACAGCAGGTCCAATGCCGTAAAAAATAACATATTCAGAGGCGGCCAGCCTATTGAAGGCAGCATAAGAAGCAATGTGTTCGCAGATAATATCACAGAAGACCCGCTCTTCGTAAACCCAGCATCAGGAAATTTCAGCCTCAAAGCCGGCTCACCGGCGATCAATGCAGGCTCAGAGGTTCATGGCACGATCGATCTGGGAGGAAATCCCCGGGTTGCGGGCTCAAAGGTGGACGCAGGGGCATATGAGTTCCAAGAAGTGCATGCAGTGGGCGTTGTTCTTGGTAAAAAGCGCGTCGTTTTCGATGCCAATACAGGTCAACCCTTCATCGATTCACAGTCAAGAACCCTTGTCCCCTTCAGAGTTGTCCTAGAGGAGTACGGCTGCACGATAGAATGGAATCAGACAGAAAGAATTGCTTCTGCAGCACTGGGCGACATTGTGGTTCAGGTGCCCATAGACAAACCTTATATTTTAATCAATGGTGTCATCAAGCAGAATGATACATCAGCACAGATAAGGGACAGCAGAACGTATCTGCCTATCCGAGCCGTATTGGAGGCCTTCGGCGCATCGGTATCCTGGGATCCGTCCACTCAGACCGTCATTGTGAATTGACAGGCAGCTAAACAAACAGGGTATCGGACTCATTCGAGTTCGGTACCCTGTTCATATTGACCACATTCATTCACTGATTGTTTCCGGCAGCTTCGGAGCCGTAATGTCAACCGTAAAGAAGGTTGTCTGTCCACCTATTGTAATGGTGAGCGTCTGGCCCGTCGCTTCAGCAGAGCTGTCAAAACCAATGATATCCTGAGCAGTGACGTTTTCATCCTTCCTTCCATCACTGTAGGTGCCTTCAATCGTCAGTCCGGTAATATCAAGTTCATCCCCAACCGTATAGACTGTCTTTGCAGCTGGTGTCTTAACGGCGATGCTGCTCAGTGTTGCCGGAACAGCCTTGATTTCAACCGTATAGGCCGTTGTCTGATCCCCGACTGTTATCGTAAGTGCCTGACTGGCCGCTTCAACAGTGCTGTCAAAGCCTGTCACGTTCTCAGCCGTTACTGTTTCATCCATAATGCTTCCATCACTGTAGGCGCCTTCAATCACCAGGCCGGTGATGTCAAGTTCGTCGCCGACAGTGTAGATCAGCTTAGCCGCAGGTGTTTTGACTGCGATGCTGCTAAGTGTTATTGGTTCTGCCATCGGCTCCTCATCTGCAATGTAAGTGCTTGCAAATGTCATCTCAGAACTCATCCCTGAAAGAGGTGCCACTTCGTCGTACCAGTCACTCATAGTCATGACGCTAAGGCTGCCCTGATCGGAAAAACCTTTCGCATAGGTTACAATCTGTTGAAAATCCGAGGTTGTAACGACCAGATTGCCATCCGCCGGTTGTACCTTGTGAATCATTAGAATGGCTGTTGTTCCATGATCGACCGCATATTTGATGGCTGCCTTCACATCATCCAGGTTGCTTTGTTCTGTTTCAACATATTGAACCGGAAGCTTGTAAAAATTGCTCACGGGGATCGTTTGAGTATTCCCGGCACTGCTCTCGTCTGTTGCCCGACCGGTGAGAACGCCGATTTCCTTGAGAATTTCAATCAGCTGATCGCTGTATTTTCCCGATGGATAGCAGGCGTGATAGGCTCCGCGTACCCAGTTGTTTGCCAGCAGCCAGTTCTGATTGTCCAGATAGATGCTTCTCAACAAAGCAAGCGTCGTCGCATCGGTACGGTCGCCGTTATCGTAATGGTTAGTGGTGTGGTTTCCCAAATCCCATCCATATGAATAGAGTGTATCCAGGTTCTCATATGTCATTATATTGGGTCCGACTCCATTGATGATATCCCTGTTGATGTACATGGTCCCTTTAAAGCCTGCTGCATCCATGATCGGCCATGCATAGATCAGATTGTCCTGCCAGCCGTCATCAAACGTAAATATAAGTTTGGCTTCAGCCAATTGGTTTCCATATATCGGAACCACCACGTTTGCAGCCGTGCCTGGGTTGAAGCCCGGCTTTGCTGCGAAGCGTACATTATAAGTGCCCCATGACAGGCCGGTGATGGCTGTGCCGGGTGCAGGGGTCCAGCTTGTTCCTGACGACAGCTTGTATTCCATGGCCGTCGTTGTCCCGGTGATCCTTCCGTCGATATTCGCATCC
>CAZEHS010000038.1:0-13449 GCA_964511875.1 uncultured Peptostreptococcaceae bacterium | reverse complement strand
CCGGTTTAGCGGCATAGCGCACATTATAGATGCCAGGTACCAGACCGGTGATTGCTGAGCCGGGTGCAGGGGTCCAGACCAACGGCTCTGTCGACGCCTTGTATTCCATGGCCGTCGTTGTCCCGGTGATCCTTCCGTCGATATTCGCATCCGTGGTCGGTGCCACTCCGACAAGCCCGGTTGGGGCCGGTTGGTTGGCCGGTACGAATACCGGTACCGTCACATTGGCCGCAGCCCCAGCGTTGAACCCCGGTTTAGCGGCATAGCGCACATTATAGATGCCAGGTACCAGACCGGTGATTGCCGAGCCGGTTGCAGGGGTCCAGACTGTCGGCTCTGTCGACGCCTTGTATTCCATGGCGCTTGTGGTGCCGGTGATCCTTCCGTCATTATTTGCAACGGATGTCGGTGCCACTCCCACCAGACCGGTGGGGGGCGGTTGATCCGCGGGTATGAATTGGGGCACTGTGACATTCACTGCAGCGCCTGCATTGTATCCTGGTCTTGCGGCATAGCGTACCTGATAAGTATCTGCATGAAGACCGATTATTTCAGCATCAGGTGCCGGAGTCCAGACTGTCGGCTCTGTCGACACCTTGTATTCCATAGCCGCAGATGTTCCGATGATTTTTCCATCATTGTTTGCTTCAGAGGTCGGCGCCTCGCCAACCAGCCCATCGGGAGCCTGCTGCTCCAGATTCGGCTCGGGATTGACTGTAACAGTCTTACTCCCCGTTATGCCAGAAGCCGTATTTGCAGCAGTTGCTGTAACAGTTCCAGCAGCAGCCGCTGTCAATAATCCATTCTCACTTATTGCCGCAATTCCAGTGCCGTTGGTCACGGACCAGATAATTTCTTTATTATCTGCATTAGCCGGTATCACAATTGCAGTCAACTGCAATGTGCCGCCGATGTCCATACTTGATACATCGCCTTCTGCTGAAACGCTGATGGCACTTACTGGAATGGGTACATGTGTACCTGATCCACCCCCACCGCCGCCTCCTCCGCCGCTGCTGCCTGAGGAAGGTATCACAACCGGAGCCAGCTCCTCAGAAGGTACAAGAACCTCCAGCACTTCAGGAACCGCTGGTACACCCATCGGTGCTTCCTCATCAGCCATGAAGATGTTCAAGCTGCCTCGGATTACAATTATGGCCTCTGCCCTGGTAAGAAATCTGTCAGGTAAGAATGTGTTTTCCGGATAGCCTCTCATGAGGCTGGCTTTGATAACCCCACCCACTGGGCCCTTTGCCCAAGGCGCGATATCCAACGAGTCAACGAAAGTCTCAGCTGATGATGCATCAGGTTCCAGCTTGATCAGCTTGAAGAAGATCATAGCAGCTTCCTGACGGGTTATATTGCTTTCAGGTTGAATGCTGCCATCAGGATACCCGCTGATATACATAGCGTGCTTCGCATTTGCGATGACCGGCGCATACCATGCATCAGCCGGCACATCCGTGAATGTCGCTTCAGGTGAGCTTGTGAAATTGAATGCATTGTTTACAAGGGCAAATAATTCTGCCCGCGTAATCAGATTATCAGGCCTGAATGACCCATCTGGATATCCTTTTGAGATACCTGTATCGATTGCTGACTGAATCGCCGCTGCAGCCCAATGTGACTCATAGTCCTTTAAAGGCATGACGTCGCCGGATACCGGTAAAAATGCCGAAATCACCATGAGGAGACATAGAACCAGCGAAAGTGGTTTTTTATATTGTCTAATCATCTTGCCCTCCTTTTGGTTATGAAATATTGATCTATCGCCACGGATAACACGGATTTACACGGATTAGAAATATTATCCGATGCCTAACAGTTCTAAGACTCCCGCTTCTTGCGCGGGAGTGGAGAACTGTAGAGGCCCTGGATCCGCTCTACTAAGTTTCAGATGGAGTAGCAACTCCACCTGAAGCCAAGGATCGCTTCATATATGCCTTCATCCGTGTTATCCGTGGCAAATGATCCATGTGTTTAATGGAAATAAAAAAAACTGCCACAGTTTCAATTGCGGCAGTCGGACAGTCATGGCATTTTCTGCTTTAGACCCTGGCTTTGCGTCTCATCCTTTCGGGTGATTTGCTCTTACGCACCTATTTAATTCCAGTGGTCAGTATGTAACCTTCTTACTCTTATGTATACCATGATTTCCAAATTTTAAACAGTTGTCATGTATGCATGGATCATTTTCACTAAAAAAAAGCCAACCCGTCTGGGTCGGCTTGATTATTCGTATTAGAGGCCTGCTGCCTCACGGATCATTGCCTGGTGCCTGGAATCCACCCGCTGTGTCCCATGAGTCTTGCTGTTCAACAGGTGCAGGTCGAAGTGTCCGTCCATGCTGTTGCCCTTGACCTTGTCCAGATTCAAACCGGTTCCATAACCGCCGCTGCGATTCTTTACGGTCGTCTCAGCAGCTGGTCCTTCCAATCCGGCATGGGGCATCCCGGCACAGGAAACTGCGATATTTCGTCCATTCACGATTGCCACCACCGGGCGACGATCCCAATTCCATGAACCACCCCAGATTTCTTTCATCATTTCGGTATCAGCCGAGCTGGCCGTTTCCATATCAGCATGGTTATGGCCATATGTACGCATTGCCTTAAAGGATTTTCCAGTCCAGACATCCACCAGTGTTATGGTTTCACCGAAAGGAATCGCTTCATTTCCGCCGTCCCACCAGCTGATCGTTTCACCCTCTCTGGGCAACGGAGGCGGAGCAACCGGAGGCGCTGGAATCACTACTGGCGGCTTTGGTGCGACAACAACCGGATTTACTGAATCCGAACTTTCTGCGTCCGCGCTTTCGTGATCTGCTGCGTTATTTTCTGCTGCTGTAATACTTGCCACAGTCTCTGCATAGGCAATGGAAAACAAACCGATAATCATGACGATGATCAGCAATAAGAACTGCTTCTTTTTCATCTTACCCTCTCTGCAGCTTACGAGGTTAGTTGACGGATTCGGGTCGAGAGCTACCCTATGCATGTCACCGTTTAACACGGCCCACAGGCAATTCACCCCGGAGATGATAATCCCCCGCTCCTTACGGATTCAGCTGTCTTTCAGTTTTTTTCCGTTCCAGTCCTTAGTCTGATTCTCTCAAGTGCCCTTTGCAAATGCAACATAGACAAATTTCGACAAATGCCTGACGGATTACTTGATTATAGTAAACCAAATACGATATTGCAAATGCAATTATTACCACTTTTTTGACATTAATCACTGTACCCATTGGGACAAGAGCGATATGCCCTTCATGACATAATGAAGAATTTTTTTCCATGAGAATGCCCATACAGGCTTATGAACCCATCATTCCACTTCCATCATGGGTGCATCACTTTAGAAGCACTTTGTACTGCTGATCTTCTTCAACTACTTCCCAGTATTCTGTGAAGCTCTGATACTCGCCGGCAATATTCTTACGGGTTGATTCGTATTTAATGTATACCATCAGACTGTTACTGAATTTCTGAGAAAACAGGACCTTTCTTTCGTATCCCACATAACGGGTACTGGCTGCGGTCATTTTGCGGGCAAATTCATCGTATGTGAGGCTTGCCTTGCTTTTGAAATCAATCAGATCGTAAGCCACATCATACCGCTCAGTCTGGATACTGTTAAGAAACTGTATCACTATCTCGATGGGCTGAGTCTTAACGGAAAAAATCAGGCTTTCATTTCGCTTCAGCGGAGCACTCAGTTGGACTGCTTCCGTAACCTCGCCTAACGGCTTGCCTTCAATCAGGAACTGAACGCTCTGAACCTGTTCCAGCTCAGTCAGTGTGTTGACGATAGATGTAAGGATCAGTGTCTTATCCTGCTGATTCCATACCGGATTGTTGATGAATATCCGGTTCAGACTGATATAGCATGCTTTGCCTTCGAATGTAACCGACTCCACACGAACAAGCGCATCCAAGGGCGATATGAGTTTTTTGTTCTTGGGACCGGCCTGAATCGCTTTGATGACACTTTCAATCAGCTGATTATTCTGTATGGACACAGTGCGATTTTCCGGTATCAGGAGCCCGGTCATCGGATCAATGAAGTAAATCTTCATCGGCAGCTTCATGACCTTGGGAATAGGCGAGATCCCGTTCTCCAGCGTTGGAAAACTGGTGCTCTGAAGGTTTGTGAAGCCTATGAAGAGAAGGATACCTATGGCAATGGTCAGCAGCGTTTTAGGATGGGAGAGCTTCATGTCAGGACACCTCCCGGAGACTGCTCAAGAACAGGCAAGAAGATGAAGAAATGGGTCCCGTCGTGTGTATTGCTTGTCACTTCGATCCGTCCTCCATGAAGGTTAATGATCTGATTGGAGATTGAGAGGCCAAGCCCTGAGCCGCCAGTGCTTCGAGCACGGGCCAAATCCACTCGATAGAATCGGTCGAATATCAGAGGAAGTTTCTCAGCCGGAATTCCAATCCCTGTATCTGCCACTTCGATTACCACATGGCCCCGTTCCTGGTTAAGCTTGATTGTCACGGATCCTCCTTCAGGTGTGAATTTGATCCCGTTGGCAATGATATTGATCAGACACTGCTGGATCCGTTCCTTATCAATATATATCTGGCATTCATCCAATTCATCGAAGGTAAGAGTCAGGTTCTTTTGCTGCGCCAAGGGTCTCATGAAAGCGACCACGTTGCGGATGAGCCAGTTCAGATAGGTCAGACTGTAGTCCAGCTTCATCCCCTCTCTTTCCAGATCTACAAGATAGAGGAGGTTGTTGATGATATTGTTCAGTCGGTCCACTTCCGTATTGATATCTATCAGGAATTCCAGATAGAGCTCTGGTTTTGCTGTGGGGTTATGCAGAAGGGATTCACTTAATATCTTTATGGAACTCAGCGGAGTACGAAGTTCGTGGGACACATTGGATACGAATGTCTTGCGCTGAGAATCAATCTGAGACAATCTGCTGATCATCTGATTGAAGGAGCTGGAAAGCTTGGCAAGCTCATCATTACCCTCTTCAGCAGCCCTCAGGTCCGTGCGGCCCTGTGTAACACCCCGTACAACTTCTGTCAGCCGTTCCACAGGCGTTGATATGATATCTGCAAAAAAGAAGCTCACCACGCCGGTGAATATGATGGAAAGCATCGACAGCATGAGAAATTGCCGCATGGTGTCTTTTACATCATCGAACAGTTCCTCCATGGAAGATACCACCAGGACAGACCCGATGATATTCCCCTTATCCAACAGGGGAACACCGACATAAACCACCCGCCCCACATCCCTGAACCTATACTGATTCACCTCGCTGGCTCCTTGGATTGCTTTTGACACTTCACGGACATCCTTAAGATTCGTACCCAGGTATTCCTCATAGGAGTCCATCATGACTTCCCCGGACAGGTTGGTTACCATTACCCTGGACTTCAAATCCAGACTGAGGTTGACCACGATCTGTTCCAGATAAAGCCTTGTATGCTCCTTGTCAATAGCATACAGATTAGGTGCCACCCTACTGGCAATGATGTTTCCCTGGGTCAGCAAATGGACCTTCCGCTGTTGGAGGGCCGAGTTTGTCAGGGATACCTGAATGAATGAATTGATCAGGAAAAGCGTGATCATAATGAGTAACAAATAGGTGGAAACGAGTTTCCACCTAATGCTGATAAAGTGCTTATTGATTCCTAAAATAGTAACCGACTCCCCATTTGGTCAGGATGTATTCCGGTTGGGATGAGTTTTTCTCGATTTTCTCGCGGAGACGTCGGATGTGCACATCCACAGTCCTAACATCTCCAAAATACTCATAACCCCAAATGATCTCCAATAGCTCTTCGCGGGTATAGACCTTCCCTTTATTGGCCGCAAGAAGCAATAAAAGATCGAATTCTTTCGCGGTAAGGCTAAGATCATGATTATTCAGATTCACTTTACGACCCAGTGTATTGATTGAAAAATCATCGATTTTCATCGTGCTTGTGCTGGCCGATCGGTCACCGATGCTGACTCTGCGAAGAATGGCCTTGATCCGGGCTTTCAATTCAAGCACATTGAAGGGCTTGGTCAGGTAATCATCAGCCCCGTTCTCCAGACCCTGAAGCTTGCTTGAATCCTCACCGTTGGCGGTCAGCATCAGAATGGGCACCATGGAGGTTTCTCTGACCTTAAGGCACACTTCAAGTCCGTCCATTTTTGGCAGCATCAGGTCCAGCACGATCAGTTCGTAATTACCGTTCAAGGCCATGTTATAGGCCGTTTCGCCGTCTTCGGCAGTCTCGACGATGTAGCCGTCCTGCTCCAAGCTGAATTTCAAGCCCTTCAGAAGAGCCGGTTCATCATCTACAATTAGAATGCGATCTGACATAGTACCCCCTCAGTTTGTGGCTGAACACGATTTAACAACTCTACTGAATCATTCACCGAAGAATCCGTTTGTCACCGTCCCGTTGAGTGATCCGCAGGGCGTCCATATGCTCCAGCATCGGAATCGTATACTTTCTGCTGGTCCCCGCAATATCCCTCAGATCTCCGACTGTGATGGATCCGGTTTTCTTAAGGTGCTCCACTATCAAAGCTTTCAAGGAATCGTACGCATCTTTATGGTAATAAATCGAATCACCTATTGCAATCAGGGTACCCGTCGAGACAAGATAGTTGACGATTTCGATATCCACCGACTTGATGCCGGCACCCTCGAAGGCTTCCTCCAAGGTGGGCGTATTGAAACGGGCCTCCCTGAAAATATCTTCAATTCGTTTCAGAGTCTGGAGTGTGGCCTCAGGCAGGTTCACCGAATAGGAAGCCAGAGCCAGATCCTTCTCCATGACCTTCAGAATCCCTTCCTCTTCAAGTCTTTTTAGGAAGCTGTCAAACAACCGTGATTTAGCCTGTTTCAAAAGACGGCTTCTCACTTCTTCTTTAGGCATCCCGGATCGCAATGGGTACTTTTTATGCCAATTTTCAAGGATCACAGCGATATCCATCGCCAATTTATCCATGAAATCCCTGTGAATCAATGCCTCATCAATTCGCAGTGCAACTCCCTTTTCAAGCAGTTCATCCAGCTCCTGCCTGAAATTCAGCGATTCCAGACCGGATCGCACCTGAAGCTCCTTCGCATCCGGAAGTGAAGCACTCAGCTTAAGCAGAGTGGATTCCAGAATCTGTCCCTCATCACCGGAGAGCTTGTGCTCCAGCTCTTTCAGGATTTCATCCTTGAACCTTTTATGCTTGGCCGGATGAGGGTCAAGAACAACACCTCCTCCGATCGTTTCCAAGGGGGAATAGAATCGAAGAACAAACCTGTCCATATACCGGCAGGCCATGGGCTCCTCAAGACGGAGCTGAACCACTGCGGAATCTCCGGGCTCTATGGACTCCCTGTCCAGGAGCACCATTCGGCACAGGACCTCTCGGGTTCCTTGATACAGGCGAAGACGGGTCCAGTTATCAAGCGTACGGTGTTCGTGAGGCAGAAGTTCGATCTGTGCATCAATCATCCATGTCTCACGTAAGGAGCCAGGCGCTGCCAGCACATCACCCCGACTGATGTCGGTCTTCTTCAGGTTCGCAAGATTCAGGGCAACCCGCTGTCCCGCAAAAGCCTGATCCATATTCTCCCCATGAACCTGAATTTTTCGTATACGGGTTTCCTGACCATGAGGATAAAGAACCGCCTCCTGCCCCTCCCGTATGCTCCCTTCTGTCAGGGTGCCCGTTACAACCGTCCCAAAGCCGGTGACGCTGAAGACCCTGTCAACCGGTAATCGAAAAGGCGCAGTGATGTTCCGCTCGGTTGTTTCCTGAGTCATTTGATCGATCAGTTCGGTCAGTTCATCCAACCCTGCCCGAGTTACTGCAGATACCGGTACGATGGGCGCATCAGCCATGAATGTGGACTTCAGTGAATCACGGATTTCTTCCTGAACCATGTCGAGCCACTCCGGTTCAACCAAATCCGATTTTGTAACCACAACGATACCCTTCTGTGTGTGAAGCAGGGAGAGAATATCCAAATGTTCACGGGTTTGGGGCATGACACCCTCATCCGCAGCCACGATGAGGAGAACGAGATCGATCCCGCTGACCCCTGCAAGCATGTTCTTGATGAATCGTTCATGACCAGGCACATCCACAATCCCAGCCCTACGGCCGCCCGGAAGGTCGAACCAGGCGAAGCCCAGATCTATGGTGATTCCACGTCTGATTTCTTCTTTCAGACGGTCAGTTTCTATGCCGGTAAGCGCTTTGATCAGGGTCGTTTTTCCGTGATCGATATGCCCCGCAGTCCCTATAACGACGTGTCCCATGGAGCCTCCTTAGCTTAAAACCGAGCGGATGCTTGCAGAAACCAGCTCCAGTTCATCATCGAAAATGGTACGCGGATCAAAAAGGAGGCGATCATCCTGTACCCTGCAGATTACCGGTATATTCAGACTTCGTAGAGAGTTGACGGATTCGTTCGCAGAAATCCTGGAAGGGGTCACTGCAAGCAGCGTAGTTGAGAGTTTTTCCAGTGGAAGGGAGCCTCCCCCAACCTCCGATTCCCCGTCAATCAGCTCCGATGCGCCCCCGTATGGGGCTGAATTCAAGAGTTCCTGGAGCTTTTCAGCCTTTTCAGTCAGTTCAGCCTTGCCCGCTGTCAGCATTCTGAGTGTGGGAATTTCAGCCATTGCCCGTTCCTCATCCAGATACAGTCGCAGGGTCGATTCCAGAAGCGTCAACGTCATCTTGTCCACCCGCAGGGCCCTGGTCAGCTGATTCTTCTTCATTGCATCGACAAACCGTTTCTTACCGAGAATGATTCCTGCCTGAGGTCCGCCCAGCATCTTGTCGCCGCTGAATGTCACCACGTCGGCACCGCTGCGTATGCTTTCACTGACTGTGGGCTCTTTTGTCAGGCCATATCTGGAAAGATCCAGAAGGCTTCCAGAACCCAGGTCTTCCATGACGGGAATATCCAACCCGCTCCCCAATATGACCAGCTCTTCAATACTGATTTCCTGTACGAATCCCAGAACCCTGAAATTACTGGTATGCACTTTCAGAAGTACACCTGTATTATCAGTGACGGCCTCACTGTAATCCTTCAAATGGGTCTTGTTGGTTGTCCCGACTTCGACCATGCAGGCTCCGCTGGCCTTCATGACCTCCGGAATCCTGAAGCTGCCGCCGATTTCTACAAGCTGCCCTCTGGAAATAACCGCTTCCTTCCCGGAGGCAAGTGTTGAAAGGGCCAGCATCACCGCTGCCGCATTATTATTGACAACGAGTGCCGCTTCAGCTCCAGTGAGCCGACAAAGGATATCTTCAACATGACTGTACCGTGTACCGCGTTTGCCTGTCTCCAGGTCATATTCCAGATTGGAGTAACGTCCGGATATTTCAGCCAGGTGTTCTAGTATGGACGGCGCTGCCAGGGATCTTCCAAGGTTGGTGTGGATCACTACGCCGGAGGCGTTTATGACGCGTTTCAGATGGTTTGCAAAAAGTGCCTTGAGCCTGATACTCACCCGTTCGGATAATTTCTGCGGCTCTACTGAGAATGACTCTGCAGTTTCATCTGTAAGCGCTTTAATCTGCCTTCTCAGTTCATCCAATTCCTCACGAACGGCATCTGTTACCGCCGAGCGCGGGTATGATTCCAGAAGATTTTTTATCTGGTCATGCATCAGGAATTCATCCACTTTCGGGATGCTGCTGTATAATCTGTTCTTATTCAAAAGGGCTCCCCCTGTTATCATATTCTCGTTTATTATATCACAGCTAAAGGGTGCACATCACCAACGAACAGTAAAGCCGCCTCCCAGAGACGGCTCTATTGTTCATCTTATTTCCAGGAAATGTTCCCGTTTTGAATCCACACGGCCAATGACTGCATAAGCCGTCTTCATTCCTTTTGCAAAGCCCTGCATCAGCTCATCCACCCGGGTTTCCGGTATGGATATCAACAGGCCGCCGGATGTTTGGGGATCCGCAATGACATCTCTGAGACTAACAGGAATTTTGGAGTCCCACAGGACATCGCCAGCTGAAAATTTGGCATTCCGGTAGGTGCCCCCTGGGATGATTCCCATATTGGCATATTCCAGAGCACCGGGCAGGATCGGCATGGCCTTCGAGTCAAGAACGATTGTCACATCGCTTCCCCTGGCCATCTCAAGGGTGTGGCCAAGAAGGCCGAAGCCCGTGATATCCGTACATGCATTGGGCCGAAGCGGAATCATGATTTCTGCCGCGTATGCATTCAGTGTTGCCATCGATTCATACACGGTCTCACTTTCTACTTCACTCAGCAGCTCCGCTTTCATGGCGGTATTGAGGATGCCGGTTCCAAGGGGCTTGGTAAGTACCAGCACATCTCCAGGCTTTGCTCCGCAATTTGTGAGCACTTGCTTCGGATGGACCGTACCCATGACCGAAAGGCCATATTTGGGTTCATTGTCCTCCACTGAGTGACCTCCCAGAAGAACCGCCCCGGCTTCCTTGATTTTATCCGCTCCTCCCCTTAGAATTTCTCCGAGTATTTCCGGATCCAGGCAATTGGGGAAACAGACGATATTCAAAGCCAAAACGGGTTTTCCGCCCATGGCATAGACATCACTCAGGGAATTGGCAGCGGCAACCTGTCCGAAACGATATGGGTCATCCACCACTGGTGTGAAAAAATCCAGGGTCTGGATCACAGCCAGGTCCTCAGTCAATTGATAAACAGCAGCATCATCAGAGGTTTCCAATCCTACAAGAACATTTGGATCATAAAACTTTGGAAGATTGCGCAGAACCTGCGCCAGGGTCTCGGGCCCGATTTTAGCAGCTCACCCCGCACTTAGTGTCATATGTGTCAGTTTAACAGTGGACTCAGACATGTTCATCACCTCCTCGAACCAGTTTACCATACCGGATAGGCCGGTGCATCAGAGTCGTACATCATTTTTTATCTGTTCGTACTTCTTGTCTCCTATTCCCGGAACATTCTTGAGTTCTTCAATGCTTTTGAACCCCCCCTGGGATTTACGATAGTCAATGATTTTCTGGGCGGTTTTTTCACCGATGCCGTCCAAAAGCATCAGGGCTTCCATTGACCCGCGGTTGATATTGACCGGCAGACCTTGTTCAGCAGCGTTCGCAGGCTGAGTCTTCGATATTCCTGAGGTTCTTCCTGGGGCAGGATCCTCACTTTGTTCATAAATCATGATCTGCTGTCCATCCACCATGACTTCCGCCAGATTGATGCTGACAGTATCCGCCTTCGGAGAAAATCCCCCTGCCTGCTCAAGAGCGTTCGTGACCCGGCTGCCTTCCGGAAGAGTGAACACACCCGGCTTCATCACCGCCCCGCAAACGTGAACCGTTACCATGGGCGCCTCGATATCTGCAGCAGAGGGGCTTGTGACTGCCGGCACTTCACCCTCTGTCATGACGGGCACGGCATCAGCCAGCAGCTTTTCACCCCGTGAGCCCATCCAGCCGGAAATCCCGTTAAATCCTATTATCAATATCAGAACACCTAGAGCCAGAACCCATTTCCGTTCGAAGACTCCCATGCTGCATCCTCCAATCCAGACTAATGTATCCATTCAAATACTATTATATATATCATGTGCTATTTATGCAATATATTGCCAATTTAATGTCATTCCGTTCGCTTATCCTGTCGAATATGCATTCAGGTGTTTATTCTGATGACCTCTGCTGATATAATAATTGATGGACTGAGATAACTCAGGCCGAATCTGACACCTGGAGAATCCTATGCGCCTGTACCGAATTGCTTTTTTAATGATCTTGCTTATGGCCCTAAACCCTTTAAATACAGCATTCTGCTTGTCATCAAATGATATCATCGGAACCGGCGCCGTGCTGATCGATCAGACTACAGGCCAGGTCCTGTTTGATAAGAATGCCAGTCAGCCCCTGTTCCCGGCCAGTACGACGAAAGTTCTGACAGCGTTGATCATTTTAGAAGATATGGATCTCACTGACATTGTGACCGTTGATGCGCAGACACCGTTTACCGACGGAAGCCGGATCTATCTGATGGAAGGTGAACAGGTCACTGTGGAACAGCTGCTTTACGCCATGCTTCTGCCCTCTGCCAATGATGCAGCCGTGGCACTTGCCAAACATCATTCCGGCACCGTCCAGGCATTCAGTCAGGTCATGAACCATCGAGCCAAGGCATTAGGCGCCACAGACAGCAATTTTGTGAATCCCAACGGGCTCCCTGATCCTGAACATGTCACCTCTGCTAAGGATCTGGCACTGATCGCATGCAAGGCCATGGAGAATCCTACATTCAGAAAAATCGTCAGCACTGTAGCTTACGATCTTCAGCCTACCAACAAACAGCCTGAAACCCGGCACCTTCGAAATGGAAACAGGCTCCTTTTCGGCACCGGCTGGCGCAACAGCATTGTCATCAATAATCAGCCCATGGATATCAAATGGAATCTGGTGGATGGGATCAAAACCGGCTATACGAATGTGGCGCGCCAATGCCTTGTATCATCTGCTTCTCTGGATGGCCGCCGTGTCATCGCTGTCACACTGAAATCAGAAGGCAAGGATGTGTACAAGGATGTCAGGCTCATGCTTCAGTACGGCCTGGATGCCTTCAATAACATAACATTGGTTAAAAAGGACGCCTCTTTGGGTGAGCTTGTTTTTTCAGAAGAAGAATTCCATCTCCCTGTGGCCGCAGCAGACGACCTGGTCGTCACCCTGCCGAAGGATTACACCATTGAAAAAGTTGAGCCGGAACTGATACCCGCGCCTCAGCTTGTACTCCCGATAAAGAAGGGACAAATTGTCGGTAAGGCTGACTACGCACTTCCAAACCAGAAAACCATTTCTGTCCCGCTGAAAGCTGTGAATGACATGGCAGGCAATAGAATCATAGAAGTAATTCCAAAATTGCCCGTAATCTTGCTTACTTCCCTGAGGGTTGCCTTGAACGGTATAGGAATAGGAATCCTGCTTTTCCTGATCTGGCGCAGTGTAGCCACCTGGAAAAGGGTGCAAAAAAGAAAACGTCTGCAACAGCTTAAAAGCCGTGCAGAACGTGATCGATTCTAAAGATTCAGCTGTTTGCCATCAAGCGTTCGACAAATCCCATATCCGATGGGACGAATTGATAAAGATTAAGATCCGAAACCTTGACCCAACAGGCGTCATCGTGCTCATGGAGGGTAAGGATCCCTCCTGTGACGCGGGCTTTGTATCCATTCAGATGAAGAACTGCTGTTTCCAATGAAAATGTGTACTCTGCAAAAAATTCTGTGATCTGGATATCAATGCCCAATTCTTCTGCAAGTTCACGTTCCAGACAAGCTTCCGGTGATTCACCCGGCTCAACCTTACCGCCCGGAAACTCCCAGAGACCTGCAAGCTTGTGAGTGCTCTCCTTCTTCGCGATCAATACCTGATCCTGATCCATAATGATAGCGGCAGTGACTACAATCATCAGAATTCCCC
>CAZEHS010000037.1:0-25627 GCA_964511875.1 uncultured Peptostreptococcaceae bacterium | reverse complement strand
AAAGGCCTTCGGGCAAATTAAGGTGGTACCGCGTGGTTAATCCCTCGTCCTTATCGGACGGGGGATTTTGTGTTTTTTGAAAAAGATGAAAAGGAGCTAGACATATGAAAAAAAGAGTACTGGTTGCAGAACGGATCGCAGATGAAGCGATGGAACGGCTCCAAGAGCATTTTGATGTGGATTTCAAGAACAATATCCCGAGAGATCAGCTCTTGGCCTGCATTCATGAATATGATGGACTCATTGTCAGGAGTGTAACGAAAGCAGATGAAGAGCTAATGGAAAAAGGAACTCGCCTGAAGATGATCGGAAGGGCGGGAAACGGAACGGACAATATAGACGTGCACGCCGCTACACGTCATGGAATCATTGCTGCGAACACCCCTGACAGCAACACGATGTCTGCTGCAGAGCATACAATCGCAATGATGCTCGCTCAAAGCAGGAATATTTCTCAGGCCAATGCTTTTCTGAAATCGGGAAAATGGGGCAGGAATCAATTCAACGGCTCGGAAATGTATCGTAAAACACTGGGCATTGTAGGTCTTGGAAGGATCGGGGCATTGGTTGCCAGCCGAATGAAGGCCTTCGATATGAAAGTCGTTGCTTATGATCCGTATATTTCCGAAGATCGATTTGAAAAATTGGGGGTCCAGTGCTGTGACACATTGGAGGATTTGATCCGACAATCGGATTACATCACTGTGCACACCCCAAAGAACAAAGAAACCTTTCATATGATCCATGAAGGACACCTGTCATTGATGAAGGACGGAGTAAGGCTGACCAACGTCGCTCGCGGTGGAATCATCAAGGAAAAAGCCATCGTTGAAGGAATACAGAGCGGTAAGATATGCAGTGCTGCAATTGACGTTCATGAGGTCGAGCCATGTACGAACAGTCCGCTTTATGATTTTGAGAACATAATTGTAACACCTCATCTCGGAGCAAATACCACTGAAGCCCAGTTGAATGTGGGATTGATGGTTGCACAGCAGATGATTGCAGGGCTCAATGGTGAAATCGTCCCGAATGCATTGAATCTTCCGACACTCCACCGGGAAGAGCTTGCTGCGCTTAAACCGTATATTGAGCTGACAGAGAAGCTGGGTAGAATATATTACCCACTTTACAAGGAACCAGCCAGCCGTGTGGTAGTGGAGTATTATGGCGACCTTGCTGCCCAGGATACACGCATGCTTTCAATCGCATTCCTCAAAGGCCTGCTGGATACAGTGGTGTCGGAGCGCGTCAACTATATAAATGCTGAGCTGATAGCCCAACAGCGGGGAATCACCTTTGAAGAAAAGAAAATCCCTGAATTTTTCAGGAATCACACTCAGTATATCCGCGTACTGATTCAAAACCCTCATGGAAAAGTGATTCTGGGCGGGTGTCTTGCCTCGAACGGTGAAGGCCGACTAGCTGAAATAGACAGCTATGAGATTGACATCACTCCAGGGGAGACCATGCTTGTAGTGCGTAATATGGATGTTCCGGGTGTGGTTGGCGTTGTTGGAACCATACTGGGCAAGCATGAAGTGAATGTGGCCACCATGCAGCTGGGTAGGCACCGGGCAGGAGATAACGCCCTGATGGTGCTGAACCTGGACGGTGCTCCAGGCGAAGACTGTTTGTTTGAACTCACCAGCCATCCTCATATCCTGGAAGCAAGAACGGTGGCCTTGTAAATCGCTTTCTCACAATTTCAATATTGCTCTGTTTTTCTTTAGCCGGCTTTCATAAGCCGGTTCTTTCTTTTTTGTAACAGGAATCGGGTATGAGATGGCGTATAATGAGGGTATAGGCCATCGCTCACAGGATGAGCAGGGAGGTTTTATGGGTACCGTTTACGAAGATAAGTTCGTTAGAATCACAGATGAAGCCATTGAGATCAAGGAATATACCTTTATGAAAAAATCGAGGATTGTTCCTTTCACAGAAATCAGCAAGCTGCTCGTAAAGAAGGCGACTCTATTGAACGGGCGCTACAGGGCCTTGGGGACCGGGGATTTTTTCATATGGTTTGCCTATGACGACAGGCGGTTTGAAAGGGATTGTCTGTTCTTCATGACCGTTAAGAACAGATACTGGCGAATAGGATTCTCCGTTGAAGATCCGGAGGTTTTCACACGGATCATGACTCATCGCTGCAATGTTGTGGACCGCTATTTTTCAAGGATGTAAATGTATTTATGAGTGTTTTGAAGACGTTAGGAATAATATTGTCATCGCCGCTTCGCTGCGTTCCTCGCGATGACAAGCGTAATCATAAGATAGCGACACTATTTCAGCTGCGTCATCATGACGCCGCCAATCAGGAATGCGATTCCAAGCATGTTAACCGGAGATGGCACCATCAATTTTTCATCAAAGAGCCCGAAACGGCTGATGACGATCGAGCCGATAATCTGTGCTGTCAGCATGATGGGAATCGCATAGCTCACCCCCAATTGCATGACTCCCTGCATCACTGAGAAGACAATCAGTACGCCGATGAACAAGCCGACCCAATAGATCTTCCGGACGTCGAAGATTGACTCTGTTCCGGAACGCCCGATTGTGAAGAGGATGGTGAGTGCCAGCAGGAATCCAAAGCCATGGACCATGGTGTTTGCTTCCCAGAACCCGACCTTTTCACCGGTTCGTGTGACAAGAACATTCTGCAGGCTGATCATCAGTCCTGCTGCGACAGCATATAAGATTCCTGTATTCATAGCTCCTCCTCATTCAAATATCCCAACGGACAACGATTCGAGTTTTTCAAAATCAAGAATCCTGATTTTGCTTCTGTTCCGGCTGATTATGCCCTGAGCTTCAAACCCTTCAAGGATTCGGTGAAGATGTCGATAGCTTGAGCAGAGCAGATCCGCCATTTCTTCAAGACTGGTTACTCTGATTTCATCCAACCTATGCTGATCGGACAACTCAGAAACGGATACAAGATAGCTGGCTACCCGGTTCTCTAAAGGATATACCAGGTTGAGGCCTGCCATATTCGACCATGTGTAGAGCTTCTGGCTCAGGTTGTTGATGATGAAACGGAGGAATTTAGGACAATCCCGGGTATGGGACCGTAAGGTTTCCATAGGGACGGATATCAATGTTGATGTTTCCAGAGCTTCAACAACTGCTTTAACCGGGTAATCCGTCAGGTATTCCAAATCGCCGATGACACTCATGGGGCGATAGAAACGGATCAGTACTTTCTTTCCGTTTTCCTGCAAGGTATAGATTTTCAGCTTTCCTTCGACCAATATATAAAAATTCGATAGGGATTCATTCAGGGGTGCGATGGATTCCCCACGATCAAAGGTTGTCAGTACCATCTTGTTGATCAGATCGTTCGAGAACACTTCAAGCATCTCATACTGCTTGAGGCAGACGTTTATTCTTTCATGGTTCACGGTGGTTCTCATGGTTCACCTCTTTCTCTAGTTTAATGATAGACAATTATCACCATAAGCAATATGACAAATGTCATGTTAATGGTCAGTATAACAGAAAAAGAGCACGAATATTAATAACAGCAGACGGAACTGCTGCAGGCGTGATACACAACTGTAGCAGTTTTTTAATATCATTACAAAGAAATAATAGGTATGATTGATTTAAGAGAAGAATTTCCTGCTAGTTCAAGCAGATGAAGTGAAATTTCAGAACAGAGAATCACGTTGAAGGAGGAAACAGTGAAAAATTACAGATTACGTCTTACTGTCTTGTTGGTGTTGGCAGGTCTTATCAGTGCTTCTTTCTTCGGTGCTTATGGACTGACCTTTAACAATTCGGCCGATAAGATCGATATGATTGCAAGTGCGACTACTGCACCCTCAAAACCAGCTGTAAAACCTGCAACAGTCACCCCAGCAAAGCCTGTGATCGTACCGCTTCCGGTACCTGCTCCAGCACCAGTCGCTCCTGCGGTCAGCATACCGACAGTTAAGGAAACCGATTTGAATCTGCTGGTGAATGGTAAATCAGTGGATCTCACAGGGGCCCCAATCATCCTTGCTACGGATGGGAAAACAATGCTGCCTCTTCGAAAATTAGGAGAAGCCTTGGGCTATGCAGTAAAATGGGATGATCTGATCAAGGCTGCGGTGCTTCAGAAGAATACGGAGTCAATCATCGTAAAAAACAACAGTCTCAATTATTCATGGGGTTCCATATCCCGTGTCTTCAGCAAAAAGCCGGAGACCGTAAAGAACAGGCTTTACGTTCCTTTGGACTTCATTTCAGGGAACACAGGTTATCAGCTAAATCAAACGACCGCTTCGGTTACGATTGATTTAGCCGGTTCAGTGGTCAAGCAGGTGTTCACCGGAGAAATCGAAAAAATCACGGTTTTCACCAATGGACTGGGTTTGAGTGTTACGGACAACAAAGAAGCCTCCCTGCTGCTTTATGTGACGGAAAAGACCAAGGTGACCAATTATACAACGGGAACTGCGGCTGACAGCTCATTTCTGAAGGTTGGAACTAAAGCCATTTTCAGCTACACGGAAGTTTCCGGTGACAAAGAGGATCTGTACAACGTACTCAGCAGTGTCGAGGTTGTTGATGCTGCAGTGAAAGAATCCGAAATTGATGAGGACGATGACGATGACGATGATTGAATTCAAAGCCCCTTATTGGGGTTTTTCTTTTTTTTTCTCGATGTATCAGGTATCATTAACGTATACAGTAATACATGCAGCGATTTGAGCGGAGTATGAGGAATGGATAAGACACCTGAAGATGAATACCGGGAAGAATTGAAAAAAAGACTGACTGAGAAGCCGCCGGAGGATACACCTACGTTTTATAGCCGTACAGGCTTTCGAAAAACGACTGCTCCGGAGCACAAAGTGACATTTCATTATGCGAATCCGCCCAGACGTCGAATCGGTTTGTTCTTGCTGCTGCCGATACTGCTGATATTCATGATGTCAGGAAGGCTGAGCGGAGTTGTGATTCCGCTGATCATCGGAGTCGTTCTTTACATTCTGATCAAGAGAAAGCGATAAGGAAGAAGGAGAATCCCAATGCTGATCAAAGTGAACAGTGAAAGATGCAATTCCTGCGGCATCTGTATTTCTGAATGCCCGGTTGGAGCCATAACCCTTTCTGGAAAAGCAAAAATTGACACAACCCGTTGCACAGGCTGTCGAATGTGTATGATCACATGCCCTGAGAAGGCCATAAGTAACCGTTGAACGTATCTGTATGATAACCATAGGAGGAAATGACATGAAAAAAATCACTGCTCTGCTTTTGATGACATTCTTGATGCTGGCACTTTTCACTGGCTGTTCAAAGCCTGCACCTGCAGCACCGGCTGCGGACGCACCGTCAGAGCCTGCAGCGGTACCTGAAGCTACGGCAGAACCAAATTCGGATGATGTGACGGACAAGGATGGACTTCTGAAGCTGATGGGCGGAAGCACGGATGCCATGAAAAAAGGTCTGAGCTACGACTATGAAGTGACCGCTGGGAATCAGACGATGCTCTCCCGCTATTCGTTCAAGGGTGAGAATGTGCGGATGCAAGGGCTTGATGAGTCCAATCCGAGTCTGACGATTACCAAGGGTAAAGACATCTACATAATCAATCCGCTGGATAAGACGGGTTTTAAAATGAGCTCAACGGGAGATGCCGATGCGAATCCAACCGGTGAAGTGAAGCCTGAAGAAAACATGGACACGGAATCACTGAATATCACCGGTAAGGAAGATGTGAATGGAGAGCCATGTTACATCGTGGAGACAAAGAATACTGTTGATGGCAGCGGGATGAAGATGTGGATCCACCGGAAGTATGGGATCATGATGAAAATGGAAAGCGGATCGGCTGAAGAAAAACTTCTTATAACGGTGAAAAACCTGAAGATCGGAGATGTCCCGGACTCTGACTTTGAAATTCCGGCAGATATAAAAATCATGGAAATGCCTGCATTACCCCAGTAATAGAACAATGCCGCTCATCATTAGCGGCATTATAGGATTTTAAAAGCAGCCTGTCGATATAGCCCTCCATTCTACAACTAGATCTTCAATTTGAGAAAATATTACGAACCGTTCAAAAGCAGAAATTCAAACTCGCTTCGCTCAAACAGTGAATTTCTAACGCTTTTGCACTTGCTCTATATTTTCACAAATCTCCGTTAAGTTGTATCATCGGATGACTACATCGACAGACTGCTATGCCGCTCATTAATGAGCGGCATTTTTATTATTCTTTACATTTCAAACTGCATCGTATAGAGCCCGTGATAGGCACCCTTCTGCGCCAGAAGCTCAGCATGGCTGCCGCTTTCAATGATCCTGCCGTTTTCCACCACGAGAATCCTGTCAGCATTGATGATCGTGCGCAGGCGGTGGGCGATGACGAAGCTTGTGCGGCCTTTCATCAGGGCGCGCATTGCCGACTGGATGGCTACCTCCGTGCGGGTATCCACGTTGCTTGTAGCTTCGTCAAGTATCAGGATTTCAGGATTTGCAAGAATCGCACGGGCAATCGCTATCATCTGTCGCTGACCCTGGCTCAGGTTGGAGCCTTCCTCTGAAAGTGGAGTCGAATACCCTAGCGGCATCCGGTGTATGAAAGCGTCTGCATTGGCCATCCTCGCAGCGTCCATCACCTCCTGATCGGTGGCACTTAACCTTCCGAACCGGATGTTTTCCATTACGGAAGCCGAGAAAAGCCAGGTGTCTTGCAATACCACACCGATACGGCCTCGCACCGTGCGGCGTTTCCTATTGAGGATGGAGACTCCATCCACTTTGATGGTGCCCGAATCAGGGTCGTAAAACCTTGCAAGGAGGTTGATGAGTGTGGTTTTTCCCGATCCGGTAGGGCCAACGATGGCAATGGTTTCACCGGAGGACGCACGGAAGGATATATCCTTGAGAACCTGTTTGTCAGGCAAATAACCGAATGAGACATTTTCAAAAGCAACTGAACCCCAGAGTGCATGACTGGTTTCGACGGAATCTTCTTCACTGATGGGATCGCCTTCCTCGTCCTGATCCATAAGTTCAAAAACCCTCTCAGCACCGGCGATTGCGGACTGGGTAGAATTGTAGAGTGAGGCGATCTGGTTGACAGGCCTTGAAAATTGACGGGAATAGTTAACGAAGCTCGCGATGGTGCCCACTGTCGCATATCCCTGAACAGCCAGATAACCGCCGAATCCGACCACGATTGCATAACTCACGTTATTGACGGCACTCATCAGAGGGCCGATGATTCCAGAAAATATCTGGGCAGTGGTCGCAGATTTACGGAGTGCATGATTCGAATCGTTGAATTCTTTCATGATACGGGGTTCCTGGCCATAGGCCTGGATCACCTTAAGCCCTGTGATGCTTTCCTCGATAAGGCTGTTAAGTCTTCCCATATCCTCCTGCTGGCGTTTGAAATTCATACGGGTGCCTGCAGCAACCCTGCTTATGATGAAAAAAACCACAGGGACAGTGAATGTCGTGACAAGGGCAAGTCTCCAGTTAAGGACAAACATGACTGTTACAACGGCAGTGATGGATAGTATGCCGGAAATCAACTGCAGGGCTCCCTGGCTCAGAATGCCGCTGATGTTCTGGACATCGTTGATCATGCGGCTCATCAGTTCACCTGTCGGGGTCTTGTCAAATGTCGGAATCGGGTACTTTAGTACCTTCTTGAAAAGATCATTACGGAGTGACTGGACCGCCTGATGACTGAGCCCCACCATGAAATGGTTCTGAATCCATGTAGCGACGGTATTGAAGAGATAGAGAAGCAGCATCAGCGTGGTGATACGAACCAGCTCCGCAACATCGGCCTTATTGATTGCCCTGTCAATTGCCAGCCCGATCAGGTAAGGACCTGCCAGTGAAATGAGAGTGGTCAGAAGACTGGATGCGATTACCAGAATCAGTGGGGATTTATATGGTTTAAGATATGTCCAGAGTCTACGGAGGACTTTCTTGGGATCTCTTGGCTTGACGACCTCGGTACCATGCATAGGCCTGCCGCGGAAGGCAGCGCCCTTGGATGAAGTCATGAAAGCACCTCCCCGTGACCTTTTTGTGAATCATAGATATCCTGATACAGACGGTTATCGCGAAGGAGGGCTGCATGATCCCCGAATCCTGCTATTCTGCCGTCTTCCAGAAGCAGGATCTTATCGGCATTCCGTGCCGTTCTTATCCGTTGGACCACCATCAGCAGGGTAGTCCGGCTGAATCTGTTTCGAAGTGTCTCCAGCAGGGCTTCTTCAGTTCGGCTGTCCAGAGCACTGGTGCAATCATCAAGCAATAGGAGGAACGGCTCCCGTACCAGCGCTCTGGCGATGGCCAGCCGCTGTTTCTGCCCGCCTGAAAGGTTCTTCCCCTTCTGGGAGATGATATGGTTCAGGCCATCCGGGAGTTTTTCAACGAATTCCATTGCTTGAGCAGATTCCAGAGCTGACAGGATTTCAGCTTCCGAAGCTTCAGGATTCCCGAACCGGATATTGTCGGCGATGGTGCCGGTGAACAGCAGCGGACTCTGGTGTACAAGACCTATCCGTGCTCGAAGAGAGGCAGGATCCATTTCCCGGATATCGATTCCATCCAGTCGGATAACGCCGGAAACAGGTTCCAGAAGCCTGGGAATCAAGTGGAGAAGGGTCGTTTTCCCAGAGCCGATGACACCAAGCACTGCCACAGTCTCACCAGGCTGAATGTTGAAGCTTATATCACGTAGAATGGGATCGCATTGACCGGCTCCAAAGCAGAAGGATACATTCTCCATGGATAATCTGCCGGTAAGACTTTGCTCTTCGACTTTTAATTGCCCGGAAAATGGGGGTGTCGGCTCATTGAAGAGTTCCATGATGCGAGATGCGGAGGCTTCTGCTCTGGAAACGTTCATCAGAACCATTCCCATCATCATCAGAGAAAAAAGCAGCAGGAGCAGATAGTTGATGAATGCTACTACCTGACCGACCTTCATGACGCCGGAAATAACATTGAGCCCCCCAAACCATATCACTGAAACAACGCCCAGGTTGATCATGAGGAACATGAATGGAAAGATCAGAGATACCATGCGTCCTGCCTGAATGCTGAAGGCGGTCATCTCAGCATTGCGGGTTTCAAACCGTTTATTCTGATGAGTTTCACGTACAAAGGATTTTATGACGCGAATACCATTGATGGATTCCTGAATAATGGCGTTGACTGAATCAAGCTTATCCTGAACCTGTCTGAATCGTGGAAATGCCTTCCGGATGATGAAGAAAAGGATAAGGGATAACAGCGGAATCATCACAAGCATGATAGGGCTGAGCTGCGGAGATGTTAGAATTGCCATGACCAGAGCGCCTATCATTGTCAGCGGCGCCCTGATCAGCAAACGGAGCCCGTTCATCACCAGGTTCTGTGTCTGGCTGATATCATCGGTAAGCCGGGTGATCAGAGGGCCTGTCTCCTGTTTGTCCAGTCCCTGACTGGAAAAAGAGAGGATCTTTTCAAAGAGAGCTCTTCTCAGATCAGTTGCAAAAGCCAGGGCAACCCGTGTTGAAAAAAGGATACCGCCTGAACCGCATAGAAATCCCATTGCAGCCACTCCGATCATCGTCAGAGTTGCTTGGAGCACATAGGCTGCATCTGAGTTGCCAATGCCCACATCGATGGTCTTCTGCATCAGCCAAGGCTGCACCAGATCGAAAAGGACCTCCAGTACCATGAAAACCGGTGCCGTCAGCGCCGCTTTCCAATGAGGACGGATATATTTGAACAGACTGCTGATTGCGTTCATGGGTGTGAGCCTCCTCGATTCATTTTACCACGAAAAAAAACCGGTGCTTCTTTAAAGGAAGTCCGGTTGGGAATAATCTTCATTTCTTCTTCTTTGAAACCTTGCTTTCTTCACCCTTGATCAGGCGATCGATATTCGATCGGTGCCGGTATATGATGAGGAGTGCCACGAACAAAGCGTACAACGTCACATTAAGCGGCATGTTGAAAAGCAGGGTCATGATCGGGAAGAGTCCGGCGCATATGACAGAGGCAAGTGATACATAACCTGTCGTTTTTATGATCACCAGCATCAGGGGCAGGAGAATAACTCCGATCAGAGGATTCAGGCCGAAAACCATCCCGCCGGATGTAGCGACCCCTTTGCCGCCTTTGAAGCCCATTGCCGCCGGGTAGCAGTGACCGAGCATTGCCATTGACCCGCAAAGTGCAGCACCCTCCGGACCCATGATTGCCCTTCCGATCAGGGTTGCTGTCAGTCCCTTGATAAAATCTCCCACAAAAGCCCAGATTCCTGCTTTAATGCCAAGAACCCTGTAAACATTCGTTGCTCCGGTATTTCCACTTCCATGTTCTCGGATATCGACGTGTCCCATTTTTTGGGCTACGATATAGCTGAATGGTATATTTCCTAAGGCATATCCCACGATAACCAGAAAAATTGTCTCCTTCAAAACGAGTCCCCCTATAAGATGATAGCTCCATTGTATCAGCCGCATTAGGGGCAGGCAATAAGATTTCGACAAAGAAGTGCTTAGAACTGGAGCCCTGTGGTATAATTGTCCATGTAACCAGTCCTTATGGACAATCTTATAGGAAAATAGGAGTGTGAAACGTTTTGGACCCTGAAGCGACGTGGCAGATTATTTTATTGGTGGTATTGTTATTATTCTCAGGATTCTTTTCAGCCTCGGAAACTGCATTGATGACTCTCAGCAGGATTCGTTTAAGGCATATGGTAGAGGAAAAAATCCACGGTGCAGACCGTATCAATAATCTTGTTGAAAATTCCGGAAAGCTGCTTGGAGCGATACTGGTGGGCAATAACCTTGTTAACATCGGCGCCTCCGCTTTGGCAACAGCTGTACTGATACAGAATTTTGGAGACAAGGTTATTGGTATCGCAACGGTCGGTATGACAATCCTGATACTTATCATTGGAGAGATCACCCCTAAAACACTTGCTGCCGAATATTCAGAATCGGTTGCCTTAAAGGCGGCTCCACTGCTTTCGTTTATCATTAAAATTCTCAGCCCCATAACCACCGTGATGGTCAGCATCACGAATCTTATCATACGGATGTTTGGAATCAAATTGAACAACAAGCAGCCATTCATCACTGAAGAGGAACTTCGCACCATGGTCCATGTGGGTCATGAAGAGGGAGTCCTTGAGGGTGAAGAAAAGAAAATGATCTATAACGTCTTTGAATTCGGTGATTCCGTAGTCAAGGATGTCATGACCCCTCGAACGGATATGGTGTCCATAGAAGTGACTTCCACTTACGAGGAGATCATCACGCTCTTTAAAGAGGAGCAGTTCTCCCGGATCCCTGTTTACGAAGATACTCCAGACCACGTGGTGGGAATCCTTACGGTAAAAGACTTGATTTTATACAGCTATCAGGGGCATGAAGCCCAGTTCGATATATATCAGTATCTTCGCGAGCCTTACTTTACCTTTGAATTCAAACCGGTCACTGAGCTGCTCAAAGAGATGCGCCATAAGCGGCTCGGCCTGGCAATCGTCCTTGATGAATACGGCGGAACTGCTGGAATCATCAGCATGGAAGATCTGATTGAGGAGATTGTCGGTGAGATACGGGATGAATATGACGAGCATGAACGGGATATCGAGGTAGTTCGTGAAAACGAATATATCATAGAAGGCAGTACACGCATTGATGAGGTCAATGAGATGATCGGCACTCACATCGAATCAGATGATTTTGATTCCATCGGCGGTTATGTACTGGGTCTTTTCGGCAGGTTCCCTGAAATGCGTGAAATGATTGAGGCGGACGGCATCAAGTTCATCATTGAACAAGTGGATAAGAACCGTATTGAAAGCCTGAGAATCATCATGTGATTAAACAAAGCCTGGCGGAAGCCGGGCTTTTCCATACGGAGGGATACGATGGGGATACGAATGCTTACCGAGAAAACGGGTTATTTTGAGGGTCCTGTGACAGTGGGTGTCAGTTACCTGGACCCGAACCGTGTGATTCTCATTGACAGCGGCTCTGATGATTCTGCTGCCAGAAAGATAGCCGGTCATTTTGAAAAGGAAGGAACATCCATCGCTGCCATCATCAACACCCATTCCCATGCGGACCACTGCGGGGGTAATGCGCATCTGCAGAAGCGAACCGGCTGCAGTGTCTACGCCTGCGGCATCGAAGCTTCATTAGTCAGGGATACTGTCCTTGAGCCAATGTATCTTTATGGGGGAGGTCCTCTCGAAGCCCTGCAGAACAAATTCCTTCAGGCACCCCCAACGGAATCCGTCATTCGAGTCAATGCCGGATTGGTGGAAATCGAAGCAGTAACATTTGAGCTGATCAGTCTGGCCGGGCACAGCCCTGCGATGGTGGGTGTTCGAACGCCGGATGATGTCGTGTTCCTTGGAGACGGCATTATCGGTGTTGATACTGCCTCACGGCATAAGATCCTGTATCATTTCAATCTGGGAGGAATGCTGACTTCCCTGGATGTGATTGAAAGACTGGAAGCTAAGGCATTTGTCATTTCCCATGGGGGTCACTGCGAAAATGTCAGCGAAGTGGCAAGTGACAACCGTGCCCGACTCCTGTCAGTCAATGAGAGAATCCTTGAGCATACCCGGGAACCGATAGGGCGGGAAGCACTGCTTGAGTCAGTGATGGCCGATTATGATCTTACGCCGCCTCTACCCCTGTATTATCTTAACCTTGGAATCATCAGCTCCCATCTGGCCTGGCTATGCCGAGAGAAAACAGTTGAAGCTGTGATGGTGGGAAATGGAGCACGTTATCGTCGGATTTAGCTCTCATGTCATTCATAAATAATGGGCGACCCCTTTGCGGAGTCGCCCATTTCGTATTAATCCATGAATGAGGATTTTATCAGTTGAAGTGCCTTATCAATGCAGTCATTGAGACCTGCAATGCCGTCACCGCCACCTTGAGCAGCGTTTTTATTGCCGCCGCCCCGTGCGTTGATCAGCGGAGCTACAGCCGTGAATACGGCCTTCATATCCAGTGATTCCAGATCGGCAGAGCGCTGCAGGAGGATCTGCACCTTATTATCAGCGTTGCTGCCGAAAAGCACCACAGTGGCTGGATTCTGAACCAGAAGGCCTGACATGCTCTTCAATTCTTTCATATCCGTACTGTCAACCCGGGCGACGATTCGGATGCCGTTGAAGTTTTCGGCTTCTGACATGTATCTGGCCGATTCGTAGCTCTGCAGTTCGGATCTCAGCATACTGATAGATTCCTTCATCGCTTCCTTCTCTGTCTTGAATCTCTCGAAGGCAGGCAGCAGGGCATCGGGGGCCACTGAAAGCTCTCTGCCCAAGACCTGTGAGATCTGAATCAACTGTGAAAACTGCTCCAGCGCTCTGCGTCCGCATCGGAATTCCAGACGGACGCCGGATTTGTAATTCTCGAATCGACCGATCTTAATGAGTCCGATCTCCCCGGTGAAGTTCACATGGGTGCCGCAGCAAGGGGAATAATCGTATCCGTCCACCTCGATGATTCGTATGTTTTCATCAACCTTAGGCTGTTTTCGCAAGGGCAGCGCCGCCAGGGTATCCGCATCCGGCCAGTAAGCCTTGATTGGCTTGTTAGCCCATATCAGTCGGTTTGCTTCCTGCTCCGCCTCGACAATTTCGTCGTCAGTCAAATGCTTGTCAAGATCAATTGTCACGTAACTGTCTGTCAGCCTGAATCCCACAGTCGCTGCATCATAAAGATGGTCCATCACTGAGGAGAGGAGATGCTGCCCTGTATGCTGCTGCATATGGTCGAACCGCCGTGTCCAGTCCACCTTGCATGGGACCGGATGATTGGTATGGGGCTGGACGCTGAGCACGTGATAGATTCCTGATTCATTCTCGTATACCGATATCACCGGGATTGAGTCGATGGTTCCTGTGTCACTGGGCTGACCGCCGCCCTCGGGGTAGAAGAGGGAAGCATCCAGCTGTACATGGTATTGCCCGTCAACCTCAAGGATCTCAGTGACTAAGGCTGTGTTTTCAATCAGATATGGGTTCGTGTGATAAAGTGTAGGTTCCATGACAGCTCCTTTATTCTGAAGTGATTATCAAGCCTTTCAAATAGCACTGTATAGCCATATGCAGCCGGATTCAATACATTTTTAAAAATTGAAGCAAAAAACCGCACATACGCCCCGGACTTTCAATGGACGGCTCAGGGGTATATAATATAGGTAGATGATTATTCAGGAGGGCAATAATGAAAGCAAGTCTGAAGACGTTTCTGATCACTCTTGTTATCTTACCGGTTGTCATATACGGGATTCTGGGGTATTTGGAATGGAATAGCGTGACGGGTATGCCAACTGGAGAAATGCAGCCGGCAGAGGCTCTTGTAATTGAGAAATCAGAAGCGGAATCAAAGGAGCCGGTTCCACTCGTCGAGGAAATCGAATCGGAAAAAGCCAATGAAATGAAGAACATCTCGGATAGAGCGCCGACAGACTATGTGGATATCCGGGATATTGATGAGAACATCATCGTACGTCCGATATTCCTGGAAATGCCGCTGATGACAGGCAAAGGCAGTGCTTCAGAATACAAAATCGTTCAAACCTATGAGAAGGCCGTACTTCGAAAGGCTACAGCAGAAAAACTCAGTGATGCCAACTCCCTTGCAATGGAGAAATATGGATGCTGCATACGTGTGTATGAAGCCTATCGCGCTGTAGAAGTGCAGACAGCTTTAAGAGAACATTTTGTGAACACAGCGCCGGTAGAACTGCAGTCAAAGGTGTCCAGTTATATCGCATCACCAGGGTTCAGCAAGCATCAGATTGGAGTGGCCGTGGATTTGACATTGGTCGATCTGGAAACTGGGGAGGAATTGAAGATGCCCTCAGCCTACCTATCGTTTTCTCCCGATGCATCTGCCTATCCTGATAGTTCGGTAAATGATGAGGAAACGGTAAAGAATGTGAAGAAGCTTCAGGATGTCATGGTGGCTTCCGGGTTTGACATTTACAACAGGGAGTGGTGGCACTTTAATGATACCGTGACAGCTAAAGGCGTAAAATACGAGAATATCTCACCAGACGACTATTGATGTCAGGAGGTCGTCATGAGAGACAACAGGATTGATACATTGAAGGGAATCATGATTTTCCTTGTTGTAGTTGGGCACTATTTCGAGCATCTAATAGATGATGAAAATTTCAGAATGCTTTATGCGATGATTTATCTCGTTCATATGCCGGTTTTTGTTTATCTGTCTGGTTTAACGTTTAACTTATCTGGAAGAAAACGTAACACAGGGTTCATTGTTTTCTGTATCGTGATCGGGCAGCTGCTTTTCTCGTCAGTGTCCTATGTGCTTTATGGCAATCCCTGGTCAGATTACTGGATACTGTGGTATCTCTACGCGATCATTGCCTGGAGCGAGTTCACGCAATTGATAAAAGTGAATTTGTGGACCGTCCTGATGGCAATCCTGGCGGCACTGGCATGGGGTGTTTTTCCTCAGAATGATGTCTGGCGATTCTCACGGATCGTCGGGTTTTACCCGTACTTTCTGTTGGGGTATCTTCAGATTCACAAAAGGATCGGACTGAATAAGATCCTTTGGCCGCTATCCATCGCAGGAGCCGTCGGCGCTGCCGTACTTCTGAACAATGCAGCGGCCAGTGCTGAAACCGTAGCAATACTGTATAACAGCAATTCGTATTCAGTCCTGAATCAATCGGTACTGGAAGGAGTGTCACTAAAAGCACTCCTATATGTCGTTGGTTTTACAGCTGCCATGCTACTGATGCATATGGGCTATTCCAATGGAATATTTGCGAAATGGGGTAAACACTCCATAGCAATCTACCTCGCCCATGGGGCATTGGCAAAGACACTTTCTTTCGGACTGCAGATATCTGATCCTATCATCCTTGGTTTATCGTCATTTGCAACAGCGGCGATGATCAGTTATTCGCCGGCGACGGATTGGCTAAGAAAGTCATATTCACATATCAGAGCTTACTGGGTTGACAACGGCAAAGATGTAAAGCGTTCATGATGCTTGAGACTCAGTGAGCCGAAGGAGTACAACATGAAAAAACTGATTGGTTCATTCCTGTTCACAGCAGTGCTATACATGTTTATCGTCAATCAGGCTGTACCGGAATCTCCGAAATTCGAAACAAAATTGAACACGGAAATAAGTATCACTGATGATTTCTACATGATAAAAAATGCGGCTGACGATGACATTGTCGGTTATTCCAAAGGGTCATTCGATATAAGAAAGAGTAATCGTCAATTTTTTCATATAAGTAAAGTTGGAGACAGCTATAGAATCAGGAATATGGCGAATGAGGCTCTCACAGCGCAATGGGACGGCAGTATCGATCATGTCATTCTGTGGCCGGATGTGTCAGCTCCGAATCAATTATGGAAAATCAATAAGACACCGAACGGATTCAGCATTCAATACGGTCCGAGCGGGCAATTTGTCGCTGAAGAAGACGGCAAAATGATCCTGAGCAATATCCCGAGTGAATTCTTATTGATAGAACGGGTCCCATATCTCGACAAACCGTTCAAATATTACAGCATGGCGGATAGCGCATGGGCATACAGGAAGTATTCCTATAAGACGATGAGTGCGGCAGGATGCGGACCCGCATCCCTGGCGATGATCATCAACTACTACAGCAAGGAGACCGTGACACCTTTGACTGTGGCCGATATATCAGTCGCGAACAATCTGGATATCATGGCTTCCCCAAGAACGGACATGCCGAAGCTGGCGCCGATGATTGCGGAGACGTTCGGCGTCAATTATAAAGTGATCAGCAGATCGGATGTCGTCCCCGAACTTAAGAACGGGAACACAGTCTTGTTGGGAACCTTAACTAACAAAGCGATAAATTACACGTTGGGACAGGGTCATTTCCTGGTACTGCGCGGATTGGACAGGAACGGATGGATCATCGTCAATGACCCTCTCGCGGCTCACTCCTATCATACAAAGGCTGATTCATCCGTTGAAAACTACAGCTACAGTTTCAACTATGTTGCGCCTGCAGATGCTGTTCTGGCTAAGGGGACCGAGTATTATAGCTTCTGGAGCAAGTGATCCGAACCGAATAACAGCTTCCTTCAGCAGGATATCATTAATCCTGCTGAAGTTTTTATCCGATGCCTAACAGTTCTAAGACTCCCGCTTCTATAAGCGGCGAGTGGAGAACTGTAAAGGCCCTGGATCCGTTCAACTAAGCTTCGGATGGAGTAGAAACTCCACCCGAAGCAAAGGTTCACTTCATGAGGCTTTATATCCGATACCTGACAGTATCATGTGAGTTTTTTATAGTATAATCTGAGTGAGCGAATTATAGGATCGATAGAAATGATGAATGAATCATGGAGGATATTATGACTAAGATCGAGACTCTGCAGGAATTCCTGGACTCAGTCCTTTTTTTTGCAATGAAGCAGGATTACGCCGGTGAGGTGGAACGGGCAAGCCGTATTTTTACCAAAGAATGGGCAGATGACACACTGTTTGGTTCTGAATTCGGATTCAATCATTGGCTGATACACAATTACCGCTTTGAAGAAAAGGCTGAGAATTTCATAAACCGCTATATGCAGGGGAATCCTTCCGGGCCGGAGGATGCACCGTTAGCCCGGATGGCCGAAAAGTCCCTGCTGTCGGTTTTTCAGGTGATACGAACGGAACATAACATTCTTCTCAAGGATATTCTGACCCGAAAGGACTTCATCCTTTCAAATGAGGATCTGACATCGCATCTTGACGAAACGGCTCTTCACCTGCTGCGGCTTTACCCGGATGGTCACACCTGGCTGGCGTTGCAGGAAGGTGCTGCATTCGAATCCTCATTCCGTGAATCCCTTAATCGGGGCGTTCTGGAAAAGTTCTCGGAATACTGCCGGCTTCGCGGGCCGCAGGATTTAGAAAAGTTCATTTATGAGAATCCCATGATGATCTATAAATTCGTTGAAATCATTGAATCCCTTGGAATCACAGAAGCTGTCTCTGAGGAAGAATTTGCGGTATACCAGGCCACCTATGTCTTGAGGGACATTCGTGAAACTGCGAAACTCCTGGAAAGCATGCCGGGAATAGAACTGGGTATTGCGGAGGACGGGGTCTGGATCTTCAGAATCCATATGCCGGAAGAACCGGAGGTCCAGCTGGCAGAGATAGTTCTTTCTGAGAACAGGATGGAAGTGGAATGTACCTCTGAACAGAATTTGCCGATTGCCCGACGAATGCTGGAGGATCATCTTGGTACAGACATCGCACACCTTAAGGATGAGGTACTTGATATAAACAGCCTGATGGGTGAGTAGAATGGATGCAGCAGCCTTGTTGGATCGCCTCCGAAGCCAGGCAGACGAGCGGCAGGTACCAGTGAACCAACTGTATATGAACACTTTGCGACAGGCATTCGGTCATCAAATGGGTCTGGATGAAGCAAGCTGTCGGGATTGGATATCCCGAGCATTGGGCAGAGTCGGCAGATGGGACAGCCCCTCCCTGGAATGGGCTGAGGAGGACTCTGAATTTCCGGATGTCTGGTCGCTTCTCCCCCTTGGTGATGCCTGCTCTGCTGATCAGCAGGGAACCGGCAGCTTTTACACTCCCCATTCCATAGCCGGATTCATGTCAGGCCATGCACTCAGGGAGGTTTTAAAATGCCGTTTTGACCATCAGGCACCTCTTGTGGACCGTTTTTTTGATGGGCTGCTTCTTCTTCCTGATGAGGCCTCGGAGCTTCAGGAATTGATGCGAAAGCTGAGAATTCTTGATCTGGCCTGTGGGAACGGGGTTTTCCTGAACGCCTGTCTGGACTGGTACTGCACCTTAAGCAGATACTCAGGTGCTGACACTGCAGGATACCTCTTTGTGTCCGAAAGTCTCTGCGGAGTGGACATCAGAGAGGATGCGCTCGAGTCCTGGGCTATTAATCTGGGATGCAGGTCTCAGGAACTTTTTGATGGGATTTTCGGATTAAAAACAGCCTGTATCAGCAGTGTCGAGGGAGATGTCGTTATGAAGCTTCCCTGGGTCAAAGAAATACTGGAGACCGGAGGTTTCGACCTTATTATCGGGAACCCGCCGTATCTTGGTGAGAAGGGCAACAGGAAGCTGTTCGAAAAACTCAGGGACAGTTCATTCGGAGAAAAATATTATGAAGGCCGGATGGATCTGTTTTACTATTTCATACATCGGGGTATTGATCTGTTGAAGGACGGCGGAATGCTATGTCAGTTAACGACCAGCTACTATGCCACAGCGGATTTTGCATCCATACTGAGGGAACATCTGCGATCTGCCGGAGGAATCAAGGGCTTGGTATCCTTCAATGACCAGCGGGTTTTCGCAGGGGCAAAGGGGCATCATCTTGTTCTTTTTTATCAGAAGGGAAGGCTTGAGGGCTCTGCGGATCTGATTACGTTCACAGGCTCCAGGCGCCTTAGTGCTTACGACTTCGAGGATATGAGCTTCGAGACGGACGGTTTGCTGTACAAGCGTTACACGATAGAGGACAGGAAGTCGCTGTTTGACGAACGGGGGCATATTGTTCTGGATCCTTCCCGCTGGGATTCGGATCTGCTGGAGCGCTTGAACCGGGCTTGTCCGGAAAAGCTGAGAGACATGGTACGCATCAATCAGGGGATAGTCAGCGGTGCAGACAGGTCTGAAACCGGGGGGATTTTTGTCCTTGAACCTGGTGAAGTCTTTGACGGTGTCGAGCCATGGCTGGTGCCGTGGTACAAAAACGGCGATATCAGGCGGTACAGAACCTCGCCTGAAACCGCAAAACGGCTTATTTATCTGGGCAACGAAGAGGAATGCAGCCTGCCGCCGCAAGTGCTTACTCATTTTGAACCTCACCGTGAGAAGCTGATCCGCCGCCGCGAGTGCCAATCCGGTGCACGGCCCTGGTACGGCTTGCAATGGCCCAGGGAACGGGAGATTTTTGACGGCCCTAAACTGGTGTCCCCCCAGCGCTGCTCAGAGAATCGTTTTGCTTATGCGGATGGCCCATGGTTCGCCAGCGCCGATGTCTACTTTCTCACCCGCCCTGTTCAGGGGATCAGCCTATGGGCACTGCTGGCCTATCTGAATTCTGATATCATGCTTCACTGGTTCCTGCACTGCGGCAAACGCAAAGGCAGGCAATTGGAGCTTTATGCTACCCCTCTGGGCAATGTGCCCGTCAACCGCCAATGGCTTATAGCCGGCAGCGAGCTGGAGCAGCTGGGAAAAGCCCTTTACAACACAACAGATGAAGCACTCGTTGGCTGTTTGCGCCAACAGGTAGAAAACTGGCTTGAGGGGAAACTCAGTAAAATATGAAAACAGCAAAACATTTTGCCACGGATAACAGGTCTGGACACAGATGATTTGATTAAAATGGAACCGAAAGGAGATCATATGAAGATACTTGGAATATTTGCGCATCCGGATGATGAAGCAATTATTATTGGAGGAACTGTCGCAAAGGCCATCAGCCTGGGACATGAAGTGTATCTCGTGTGCGCTACGAAAGGGGAAGCAAGCAGTGCCTTTGACAGGGATTACTGCACCCGGGAACAGCTTCCTGAAATAAGGGGCAAGGAGTTTCTGAAAGCCTGCGAGATTCTGGGTGTTACAGAAGGAAAGCTGCTTGATTATTTGGACGGGACGCTTGCAAAGCAGAAGCAATCCCTGGGAGTCGGCGTAATTATGGCAGAAATCAAAAGGATTGAGCCGGATATCATCGTGACCTTTGAGCCGGAGGGGATCTCTTTCCACTCAGACCATAAGACCATTCATCAGTGGGTGATGAAAGCCCTGCAGGATCCATGGTTCGATGATCGGAACACGCAGGTTTACTGGGCTACCGTCAACCAGAAAGCCGGAAGGGTTCGTGAAGACAGACTTATGGGGCATCCCGCAAAGGATATCACCAGCCGGGTAATCATTGAACCCTGGATGACAACAAAAAGAGACGCTGTCATGGCCCATCGGACTCAGATGCCTTTGTTTCTGAGGACCGGTTTGATATCTGAGGATGAACTCGGTCGAAATTTCAAGTATGAATATTTCATTCGTGTTGACCGCATGGGTAATCCTGAGGTTGAACCGGGTTCGGATATTTTCGATACCTACTGGATTCCTGAGGAAAAGTGAACCGATACAATGTGATCAAAATCCTCCAGTGGCTCTCTTTACAGCAGAACATAATGGGTGCTATACTTTATGTAGAGAGAGAATGACGGTATTGTACCGATACATTGGAGGAGATGCGATGAAATCTATTAAACTTGAATCTTGGATTCTGGCAGGTCTTATGGCTGCAATGACTACAGTAGGAACCATGCTCATACAGATTCCGACACCGATGAAAGGTTATATTCATATCGGTGATGCTGTGGTTTATCTGTGCGGAATCCTTCTGGGACCGGTTCTTGGGGGTCTGGCTGCTGGGATCGGCTCCATGTTTGCCGATGTGTTCCTGGGTTATGGGGTCTATGCACCAGCGACTCTGGTGATCAAAGCGTTCGATGCTGCACTTGTTGCATTGGTATATAATGCCCTCGTAGGTGAAGGCAGCGGTGTTCTACGAAAACTGACGGTCTACATGCTGGCCATCTCCATGGGCGGCGCAGTGATGGTCTTCGGGTATCTGGGTTACGAGACTATCCTATACGGTTTTGCCGGCGCGGTTCCCAACATCCCGCTCAATATCACTCAAGCCGTAGGCGGCGGACTGCTCGCATATCCGATGGTTGTTGCCTTGGGGAAGTTAAAATTATTTAAAAAGCCTGCAAGTATTCATCACAACTGATTAGATGCAAGACACAGGGGCCGCGTAAGCGGCCCCTTATTTTTTTTGTTTCAGTGGCAACAGATCCATTACGCTTGCATATACATCCTCCAATGTAATAATATAGTAATGAATATGTTTACTGGAGGACATGGTGGAAAGAAGAGCGTTGGTTTGGATCTCGGGGGCCCTTATGGGCGGCATATATTTTTCTGAGTATCTCAGGTTACTGATGGTTCCGGTTCTGTTAAGCGCTCTCGCCCTGCTGCTCTTCATGACGATCGGAGCTCAAAGGGGACGGCTGAAATGGAAGCTGATAATCCTTCCGGCGGCATTTCTGGTGGGAATATTCGTTTGGAGCTGGGATGACGGTCATTTCGTCGATATGGATGAGTATAACGGAAAGATCGTGGAGATCCAGGGCATCGCTTACGGGTTGGAAGGTTTTGGCGATTATATTCGATTGTCATCCGTTGTTGTGAATGCTGACGGAAAAAGCATATATCTTAAGAAGGATATTCGTCTGCGGTTCAGGAACGAAAACAAGGTTCCTGTCGGGTTGAATGGAAACAGAGTCGTTATACGGACTTATTGGGAACCCTCCGAAAGTGCAGCTAATCCGGGAGGATTCGATTACGGAGATTATTTGAAGCGCTCAGGATTTCAGACCGAGCTGCGCATTTCACCATGGCAGATTGTCAGTCATAAACCGGGCGGTTGGGATCCCCGGTCCATGCTCTATGGTTTCAGGAGCTGGTATGGATCGGCCCTGCTGAAGGCCGTTCCCATCGAGGAGGGGTCTGTCGCATACGGCATGGCAATCGGGGATACGGTCCTGATTCCGGAGGAGCTGATGAACAGCTATCGGGTCAGCGGGCTGGGTCATATCCTCTCGGTTTCCGGTCTCCATTTCGCCATTCTCTACGGCTGGCTTATCCGTATGCTTTCCAGAGTGTCTATCCGGGAATCCCACAAGACCGTTGTGATCATAAGCGTTCTAACGTTCATGGGATTCCTGAACGGATGGTCGTCTCCAGCCCTTAGAGCCTGGGGGATGATCCTGCTCCTGATCCTATCAAAAAAATGCTTCAGACAATATGACGGACTTAGCGCACTTTCGGTCATTGCTGTGCTGACAGCGCTTATACAGCCCCTGGCAGTGCTTCAGCCGGGCTTCCAGTTCTCTTACGGCTCCGTACTCGGGCTGATGACGCTTACCCGTCCATTGGAACCGTTCATCCCGATAAAAAACAAACATCTGCGGGAGTATCTGGCAGCCAGCATTGCAGTGCAGGGTGCGGTCATTCCTTTAGGGATCTTTTGGTTCGGTTTTTGGAATCCTCTAACACTGATCATCAATTTCCCTGTAATGATCCTGTCAGAATTGCTGATGCCGGTCCTGGTGGCATTTCCGTTCATGCTGATGCTGGGACAGGCTGGAATGTGGATATCCGGGGCTGTAATAGGATTGCTGGTGAGGGGGATGAATGCCTGCAGCAATTTCATGGTGGATCAGGCACAGGACTGGATCCTGCCGTCCCCCTCCGTTGGGCGGGCCATGGCGATTCTGCTTCTGATCCTCATCGTTGCCCGCCTGCTTGTTCCGGTGGCGGGAGGAACCGAAGATCGGCTTCGCAGCAATCGCGCTTTGATGACAGCCGCTTTAATTCTGATGGGAATACATCTATCCTGGGTTCCTGGTGCCCGAATCACATTCTTTTCAGTGGGGCAGGGGGATGGTGCCCTGATTCAGTTCGAAGAAAAATCCGTTCTGATGGATGCAGGACCGGCCTCGGCGAAGCTGGACAGACTCCTTTTAAAGAATGGCATCAGCCGGATCGATACCCTGTTCATAACCCATGGGCACGAGGATCATATCGGCGGGGCGGTTTCAGTCCTGAAGCATCTGAAGGTAGGCCGAATCGTAATCGGCACAGAAGAACCGGATAATCCTCTTTTTTCGTCCATGCTGGAGGAAGCCGGCCGCAGAAGGGTGCCTGTCATACTGGTCAAGCAGGGTGAAAGTCTTCACTCAAGTAAAGAAAGATCCTTTTCGGTCCTATATCCCTTTGAAAATAAAGCCCAGGAGGATCCAAACGCACATTCGCTTACGGTACTTTATCGTGAAGGTGATTTCAAGACCCTTTTCACAGGCGACCTTGTCAAGGCCGCTGAAAAACACATGATGGAAAAGGGACTTCTTTTGGATGTGAATCTGCTGAAGGTACCTCATCACGGAAGTCTGACATCAAGCTCGCAGGAATGGCTGGACCTTATCGATCCGGAAACGGCTGTGATTTCAGTAGGACCCAACCTCTACGGTCTGCCGAACCGTGTTATAATGGATGCGTATCAGAAATCAGGAGTTGATCTGTACCGGACTGATGACAACGGTGCAGTGAGAATTACATTTAACGGGAGCCGCAAAACACTTAAAACCTGGAGATGAATGCATGTCCTATAAAGACCTTTTCAAGGAATTGAAGCAGGGTGAGGTCGGATCCCTGTATCTGTTTACCGGTGATGAGCAGCTGATGATCCGACAAGCTGTGGAAATGCTGAAAAACCAAATAATAAATCCGGAGTACTCGGACTTCAATCTGGTTTGGCTGGATGGGGAAGAGAGCCCTCCGGATAAACTCTTTGGAGCAATTGAGACCCTGCCTTTCTTTCAGGACAGGAAACTTGTGATTGTGAAGGATGCACCCTATTTCAAAAGCTCTCAGGATAAACTGAGTGATGCCCAGCGCGAACGGCTTGAGGCACTTCTGGCCAGCCCGGCGGATGACACCGTTCTGGTTTTTTTAGCGCCACAGACCGATAAACGCAAGCGGGTTTCAAAAGCATTGATCGCCAAAGGACAGTGGATCAGCTTCGACAAACTGGAGCGTCCGGATTTTGAGAAGTGGGTGGCGAAACAAGCGGAAGCATCCGGTATCAAGCTCCCTCCCGCTGAATTGAGATACCTGATGGATGTATCCGGTTATCTGGACAAGGGCAGCGAGCTGACTCTGCTTGATATCGGCAGCAACCTTGAGAGGCTCTTCGGATACGCCGGGACAGCGCCGGCCGTAACAAGGGGCCATATCGATGCAGTATTCGAAAAGCCGCTGGAATACAATATCTTCGCCATGGTGGATCATATAGCTGAAGGCAATGTTTCGCAGGCCCTCGGTATGCTCAGGGAACTTCAGCAGGATGGTGAAGCTGAAATAAAGATCCAGTTCATGATAGCAAGGCACTACCGCATTCTTCTGAGGATTCAGCTGAATAAGGAAGCAGGTGCATCCGAAAAAGAAATGGCTTCCAAAGTAGGAGTACCCCCGTTCCTTGTGAAAAAATACATCACTCAGGCCAATCGGATCGGTTTTGCAGGCATAAAAAAAGCCCTTGAGCAGATTCTGGAATCTGACAGGGCCATGAAAACCGGTCGGCTGGACATGCAGGTAGGGCTTGAGATGCTGATTGTAAGGCTTGGAATAAAGGATATGTAAGACGAGAAAATGGAACCACCGAATGCACCGAAAACACCGATGGAGGATTGTATCAACGTTAAAATCCACGGTGTTTTCGGTGTTTTCGGTGCATTCGGTGTATTCGGTGGTTTCATGCTATTGTGTTTTAAATAACAAAAAAGCGTGCCTATGCGGTACGCTTCGTTTGCTTTATTAGGAAAAACGGGTAATCAGAGATTACGCCTGAGTTGCCATTGCGTTGAGCCGTTTTGCCAGTCTGGAAACTTTTCTGGCAGCTTTGTTCTTATGGATCGTCCCTTTTGAGGCAGTCTTCATAAGTTTCTTCTCGACTTCTACAAAAGCAGCTTTTGCGGCAT
>CAZEHS010000036.1:0-26511 GCA_964511875.1 uncultured Peptostreptococcaceae bacterium | reverse complement strand
AAATTTAATGGTTGCCATGAAACCAGTATAGGCGTTATTATTTAAAATAACAGTATGCACTTTAAAGATATATACTATCTAAAAGGAGAGTGGCAAATGTGAGTGTTAGAAATCCTCAGATGAAAGTACAGTGTCCTATGGAATATACACTGAGTATCATGGGCGGAAAATGGAAGCTGGTCATTCTCTGGCAGTTAACGAATTCAGGTGTGAGACGTTACGGTGAGATCAAGAAAAGTGTTAGCGGGATTACACACAAAATGCTCAGCCAGCAGTTGAAGGAGCTTGAATCCGACGGACTCATCCACCGGCAGGAATATCATCAGATTCCGCCTAAGGTGGAGTACTCCCTTACCGATAAAGGGACTTCTCTTATTCCTGTACTCAGAACAATGTGTGACTGGGGAAGGAATCATATGGTAATAGCTGCTGAGAGCTGTACAGATAAGCTCGAGCGTTCCAGCCGCGAACTGGAAAGCGCCTGACCAGGCATGCTTTCGAAGGATACTCCGGAAAAATATATGACCGAGATCATTCTTATAACGAATAGGTTAAAAGATAGCAGGGGCAGTCAAGAAGAATCATACCATTTCCTCCATACTGGTATCAGGAGGTGTGCGAATGGATCGTTTAGAGGCAGTGAATGCAGTACAGCGCATGCAAGATTATATGGAAGCACATCTGCATGAACCGATTACATTGAACGATCTGGCACGGGCTGCAGGATATTCCCAGTGGCATGCCGCCAGGATGTTCAGCGAGCTTACGGGAAAAAGCCCCTTCGAGTATCTGAGAGCGCTGCGCTTGAGCAGGGCGGCTCTGCTGCTGAGGGACGGCGCACCGCGCGTCATTGATGTGGCTTTCGATTTTGTGTTTGATTCCCACGAGGGCTTCACCCGGGCATTCACACGCCAGTTTGGTGTGGCGCCCGGACGCTACAGCCGTAAGCCGGAGCCCGTCGGATTGTTCATGCCCTACAGTGTTCGCAGCACATACCTCACTTTCAACAAGGAGGAAACGGATATGAGCGAAGAAAAGAAAGCTTGTACGATATTCGTACAGGTGGTCGAACGGCCTGCCCGCAAAGCTATCATCAAGCGCGGCATTAAGGCGGAGCATTATTTTGAATACTGCGAAGAGGTGGGCTGTGACATCTGGGGCATGCTCACTAGCGTGAAGGAGGCACTTTACGAGCCGATCGGCATGTGGCTGCCGCCTAGGATGATACCTGCAGGAACTTCCCGCTATGTTCAGGGTGTGGAAGTACCCGTTGACTATTCCGGCAAAATTCCCGACGGCTACGAACTTCTGGAGCTTCCGGCCTGCAGCATGATGATTTTTCAGGGCGAGCCCTTCAAGGATGAAGATTTCGAGGGCGCCATCAAGGATTTGTGGGATGTGATGAAACGATATGATCCCGCGCTCTATGGCTATGAGTGGGCCGATGCAGATGCACCCAGGTTTCAGATGGCGCCGGAGGGCTACCGAGGCTATATTGAAGGAAGACCTGTGCGGCCGCTGAACCGGAATCAGGGGTAAATAAGAGCATTGCATAGTGCAGGAATCAATGATCCGGAGAATGCTGGTGTGAACGGGATTGAAATCTTCGGGATTATGGTAAAGAATCTGTTCGAATAGAAATATAGAAGGGATGCAGTCATTCAGGAAAACCTGATGACTGCATCCCTTTTGTAAGACCCTTACTTCAGCACTGAAACGCAAGTGCACGTGTTTTCTGGTTAATGTTATGTGTTCTGGGTAAGCATACTACGGTTAAATTGAATTTTCAGTAGGTACGGATGATCAGTTTTTTCAAGACTGCTGTTTGGGCAGGAGCACTTTGGAGACAGCCTGAGGTATCTATTATCGACAATGCAATAAACAACAGAATGAAGGAGGATCAATCATGAGTGAGAAAGGCAAATGTCCGGTAACTGGCATGACTAGGCAAATGGTGGCCGGCGGTGGCACGACAAATCGTGATTGGTGGCCAAACCAGCTGAATCTTAAGGTTCTTAACCAGAATTCAAATCTCCGCAACCCCATGGATCCAGATTTTGATTACGCTGAAGAATTCAAGAAGCTGGATCTGGATGCATTGAAAAAAGACTTGTACGCCTTGATGACCGATTCCCAGGAGTGGTGGCCTGCAGACTATGGCCACTATGGTCCGTTTTTTATCCGCATGGCCTGGCATAGCGCCGGCACCTATCGCACAGGGGATGGCCGCGGCGGTGCAGGGTCCGGGACACAGCGCTTTGCGCCCCTGAACAGCTGGCCCGATAACATAAACTTGGACAAGGCACGCCGCCTGTTATGGCCTGTCAAGCAGAAGTATGGTAAAAAAATATCCTGGGCCGATCTGATGATCCTGGCTGGGAACTGCGCATTGGAATCTATGGGCTGTAAAACCTTTGGTTTTGGTGGCGGCCGTGAGGATGTATGGGAGCCGGATGATATTTATTGGGGCCCTGAAAATGAATGGCTGGGGGATAAGCGTTACACCGGCGAACGGGAACTTGACAATCCGCTGGCCGCAGTGCAGATGGGATTGATTTATGTGAATCCGGAAGGGCCCAACGGCAATCCGGATCCGGTTTTATCCGGACATGACGTTCGAGAGACCTTTGCACGGATGGCCATGAACGATGAAGAAACGGTGGCCTTAGTTGCTGGAGGTCATACCTTCGGCAAAAGCCACGGCGCAGCCAGTGCCTCCTATGTGGGACCGGAACCCGAAGCTGCCGGAATTGAAGAGCAGGGGCTTGGCTGGAAGAGCAGCTTTGGTACCGGTAAAGGCGGCGATACAATCAGCAACGGCATTGAGGGTGCCTGGAAGCCGCACCCTACAAAATGGGATATGGGCTACCTGAACCTGTTGTTCAAATACGAATGGGAGCTGGTAAAGAGCCCTGCCGGGTCAAATCAATGGCTGGCCAAGGATGTGGCAGAAGAAGATATGGTGGAAGATGCCCATGATCCGTTGAAGAGGCACCGGCCGATGATGACTACAGCGGATCTATCACTCCGCTACGATCCTGTCTATGCCCCAATCGCTCGGCGTTACCAACAAAATCCCAAGGAATTTGAAGATGCATTCACCCGCGCTTGGTTCAAGCTGACCCACCGGGATATGGGACCCCGTTCACGTTATCTGGGTCCTGAGGTTCCCGCCGAAGAACTGATTTGGCAAGACCCTGTACCCCCAGTGGATCATACCCTGATTGATGAAAAAGACGTTGCTGACCTCAAAATAAGTATCCTTGACTCAGGTCTGTCAATATCTGAACTGGTTACAACAGCGTGGGCATCAGCCTCGACCTTCCGCTCTTCTGATAAGCGCGGTGGTGCCAACGGAGCACGTATTCGTCTAGCGCCCCAGAAGGACTGGGAAGTCAACGAGCCGGAGCAGCTTATAATCGTGTTGGATGCTCTTGAAAAAATCCAGGCTGCATTCAACAACAGGCAGTCTGGTAAAAGAGTTACCATTGCGGATATGATTGTCCTTGGCGGATGCGCAGGCGTGGAACTTGCGGCAAAGAACGCCGGATTTGAGGTATCAGTACCATTTATGCCAGGGCGAACGGACGCTTCACAGGAACAAACAGATGTACAAGCATTCGCTGCGCTTGAACCGATTGCAGACGGATTCCGTAACATTTGCAAAGTCAAACATGCCCATATGGCAGAAAAATTGCTTATAGATCGGGCACAGTTGCTGGGACTTACCGCCCCTGAAATGACAGTTCTGGTTGGTGGTATGCGTTCACTGAATGCTAACTTTAAAAAGGCACCACATGGAATATTTACAAAGCAGCCAGAAAAGCTGACCAATGATTTCTTTGTGAACCTGTTGGATATGGGCACCACATGGAAAGCGGCCCCTGAAGGAAGTTGCACATATGAAGGTTGTGATCGAAAAACAGGGGAACTGAAATGGACAGCTACCCGGGTTGATTTGGTGTTCGGCTCAAATTCGGAGCTCCGGGCAATCGCGGAGGTCTATGCCAGTGAAGATGCTCAGCAAAAGTTCGTTCGTGATTTTGTAAAAGCATGGCATAAGGTGATGAACGCAGACCGATTTGATTTAGCATGACCATTAATACTTCATTAACCATACAAGTCGATTCAGCAGAGTATGAGATTTAAATGTAAAAAGGGGATTCAACCACTCAGTTAAACCTGATGGTTGAATCCCTTTCACTTGAACTAGGAGTGTATCAATTCATGTCAATGACCACCGTTTCAAATTCCGGCGGCGTATGCATCAGTTTTTTTACAGAGCACAGATCAATAGACCTTTTGATAGCGGGAATATACTTCTCAGGGAAGTTTTCCGGTAAGGTCAGCCCGAAAATGATTTTTGAAACCATCCGGGTCTCTGGATGGGTTTCTACATCCATGGTCAAAGACAGTCCGGTTGTGTCGAGTCCCTTGCTCTCGCAGAAGCCTAGTGCGAAAATGCCGGCACAGTTGCCAAGCGAGGCGAGAAAGCCTTCAAAAGGGGTTGGCGCAGTGCCTTCGCCCCCTGCATAAACTGGCTGGTCACTCTTGACTGTAAAGCCCTTGATTGTTGAATCCACTTGCTTCCCTCCGGGGAACGTTACTGTAAGCAATGCCATGCTCATTCTCCTTTCTATACGATGAATTCAGAAATCTAGTGATACACTTATTATATTGCATTTTCATGACCGGGTTCATATGCCTGTTGGTTTATGGAGGTCATTTCAGAAAATCCGAAAAATATTTTTGGAAGATTTGATCTGCCGTCTGTGATATTTCTGATTCCATGTAGGTGAATCGGGCTATCAAATTTCTGGCTTCCGGTGTCAGCCTCGAGCTGCCTCCTTCTGCACCACCGATCCGTTTTTCAAGAATCGGTGTTTCCAAGATTGTTTCGAGATGGGTAATCAGCCGCCAAGCTTTCGTATAGGACATGTTCATTGCAAAAGCAGCCTTACGCAGAGAACCAAGCTCATCCACTTTCTGCAGCAAATGCATGGGACCTTTACCGAAAAATTTCTCGTTATTTTTTTCAAGCCATACTTTACAGGCAATATTAATCATCATATGCACCACCTGAAGTTATTATAGCATAGAGAAAGTCCAATCGTGTATGCGGGTGTTTGTAACTTGTTGCTAGTTGCATGTTCTGGCGTTATGTTTTACAATGAATAACGACAAGTGTTTATTAGATTGCTTTGGAGGTCGCTATGCATCATCGCGGTATTGTAATAGTTCTATCCCTTATGCTTGGCATTCTAGTGATCTTATCAGGGAGTGTTTCTGGTTCCATATCAGAGCCCATATCGACGGCAGATGTTTCAGAACCCGCAGCGCTGACAGTTTCAGCCGCGAAAAGCCTGACAGATGCATTGGGGGAGGTATCATCCCTGTATGCTAAGGACCATCCGGAAGTCACACTGACTTTGAATTTCGGCTCATCAGGATCCATGCGCCAGCAGATTGAACAGGGGGCAGAGGTGGACCTGTTCATGCCGGCTGCACTGAAGGATGTGAATTCACTTAAAGACAAGGGTCTTCTACTGGATGATACCATTCGGAACATTTTGGAAAATGAGCTGGTGCTGGTCGTTCCTGCTGATTCGAAATTATCCTTGGGAGATTTTAAGGATGTCACGAATCCCGGCGTGAAAAAACTGGCCATGGGTGAGCCTGCCAGTGTGCCTGCAGGGAAGTACGCAGAAGAAGTTTTTAAAAGCATGGGTATCATTGATGAGGTCAAGGCAAAAGCTGTCTATGCCAAGGATGTGAAAGAAGTGCTTACCTGGGTTGAAACCGGTAATGCTGAGGCAGGAGCTGTTTATATCACTGATGCTATAGCATCGGAGAAGGCGAAGGTAGTTGCAATGGCTCCTGCGAATTCTCACTCTCCGATCATTTATCCGGCAGCGATTATCAAAGTCAGCAAGCAGCCGGAAGCAGCGGTCGAATTCCTGGATTATCTGAGTTCGGAGGCAGTTAGAGAAGTCTTTGAGAAATATGGGTATGTATTCCTGGGGAAATGAAGATGAATCTTTTAAGGACGGAGTGATGGCGTGAACTTTGATTTTTCACCGGCGTGGGTTTCTTTAAAGGTAACCTGTCTGGCCACCCTGATCATCTTTTTCACAGGGATTGCAGCCGCCTGGTTCATCAGTAACTATAGCGGCAGGTTCAGGGGGCTGATTGACAGCCTGTTGACCTTGCCGCTGGTCCTGCCTCCAACCGTGGCTGGTTTTGCCATTCTTCTGGTGATCGGTAAGCATGGACCCGTGGGAATGTTCTTGGATCTGTTCGGCGTCAAAATCATCTTTTCCTGGCTGGCAGCTGTGATAGCGGCTGTCGTGGTGGCGTTCCCGTTAATGTACAAAACCTCGGTCGGGGCCTTTGAACAGATCGATGCCAATATCCTCAATGCGGCCCGGACCTTGGGAGCCACTGAGTGGAAGGTGTTCTGGAAGGTGACTGTGCCCCTGGCCTGGCCAGGTCTTGTTGCGGCAACGGCATTGTCCTTCGCAAGGGCGTTGGGTGAATTTGGGGCAACCTTGATGGTAGCGGGGAATATCCCAGGGAAAACTCAGACTATCCCTCTAGCCATTTTTTTCGCCACAGAGGGCGGGAAGATGGATGTTGCCCTGATTTGGGTCGTGATTATCTTCAGTATCTCTCTGACGGCAATGATATTGCTGAACTATTGGAATGATTACCAGCGAAAAACCCTGAACCTTGTCTGGAGGAAATAACATGGATATCGATATAGATATCAGGAAAGCTTTCCCGGGCTTCCTGCTGGATGTGACCCTTCAGACATCTGCAGGCAGGATGGGTCTGCTCGGAGCCTCCGGTGCAGGGAAGAGCATGCTGCTCCGGTGCGTATCCGGGCTGGTCAGACCGGATCAGGGGAAAATCATTATCGGAGGTAAGACTCTTTTTGATTCTCAGCAGCGAATCAATCTGCAGCCTAGGGAAAGGAAGGTTGGCTTTCTCTTTCAGAATTACGCGCTTTTCCCTCATATGACGATCCAGCAGAACATCACTTTTGGGTTGGAGGGGCTCCCGGATAAGCAAAAGGCTGCTGTCGCAGCCCGGCTGTTGGAAAAATTTCATCTCCATGACATTGAAAAACGGTACCCTTCCCAGATTTCCGGTGGGCAGCAGCAGCGGGTGGCAATTGCCAGGGCTCTGGCGATAGAACCGGAAATCCTGCTGTTGGATGAACCCTTGTCGGCACTGGATGACCATTTGCGGGCCCATATGATCCGGGAGATGCTGGAGGATATTAAGGATTTCAAAGGCAGTGTTCTCCTGGTGACCCACAATATTGAAGAAGTCTATCGGTTGTGCAGTGATCTGGCAATCATGAATCGGGGACGTATTGAATCCCTGGGTCCTAAGGATCGGATGTTCCAGCATCCTCAGACCGTTGAAAGTGCACGGATTACCGGCTGCAAGAATATAGCGGCTGCAGAGAGGCAAACGGATCAGAGTATCTGGGTACCCGACTGGGGCATTTCTCTGAGGACATCTTCAGGAACCGAAGTGATTCAAGGCTATGCGGGAATCCGTGCCAATCATATCCGATTGGCTCAGGAACATCAATCAGAGAATGTTTTCAAGGTATGGATTGCCGATCATAGTGAAACGCCCTTTCGGATCACCCTTTATCTGAAGCTGAATTCAGAACCGGACTGCACCAGCGATTACCACATTCAATGGGAAATAACCCGGGAAAACTGGCGGATCATTCGCGGGGTGCAGCAGCCTCTTCAAGTGCATCTTCCATCGGATAATGTGTTTTTTGTAGTCATATGACAAGAAGGAGCACAGCCAAGATTTCTACTGGCGCCATAGGTGTCTATTCATTTATCAACCGGGTGTCAGCAGGACTGAAGCATTTAATGGCACTGAACCGGAAGTTTGATTTAAGCTGCATCAGCAGTGATGACATTATTCCCATGACAGAGCTGGCGTCAAAAGTGACAGGGCTGAAATCGTGGAGAGAGGTTCTTGATCAAGAATTGCAAGACCTCTAACCTGCCGATATTATCAAGTGAATTAAGGTTCTGGTTATTGATGGGCTAATGGAGAAATCTGTTGGTCCTTCTCTTTTTTATCAAGTTGCCTTATACAATTAAAGAACAGATAGTGAAGTCAACGCGGAAAATGGGAAGAATTCATTTAAATGTAATTTCAAGTGGCTTAAAAAAATAAGCAGCCGAAGTTCCATGGAATTCAGGAACCTGGCCGCTTAATGAGCTTTATAGAAAATTACTCGTTAGTACTGCATTGAAGGCAGAACGTATAAAGCCCAGTGTGAAATGAATCCCAGTAGAACAAAGACGATGCCGAGAGTGTAACGGATAATCATGCCCGCTTTATTAATGATATGATCCATGAGAAAAACTCCTTATAATTAGATTTGATTTGTATAGTAAATAATTCTTCACTTCATTTTAGTTGTGTTCACACCAAGGAGTTTGTAGACTCCGCAGAATCCCAGAGCGGCTGTCAGGGCTGCTGCAAGGGCAAGGATGTAAAATGCCCAGTGTATGGTAAATCCAAGAATGACGAAGATTACAGCGAGGATGTATCGGATGATCTTATCCGTTTTACCAACGTTCTTTTCCATAAGATGACCTCCTGAAGTTAGCATGCAGAGATAGCTATAAACATTGTTACCCGTTCTTGAGCATGCTAATCAGCGGCAGTTCAAACAATTGAAGCGTATCAATAGTGGGACTATAATGAACCGTGATATTCTTGATGCCTTGGATCTGTTGTTGGAACCGATGCGAGTCAAGGCAACTCTTAAAGAATAGTATTATACCAGCCATGCTGACCCATCTGGTGATGTATCATTTTGACAATGATGTATCTTTTTTGTTGTCACGATAAATTCGGATATGAACTTCAGCATTAATTGGGTCATAGTGGGTATGAATGTACTGGTTCCTTCATCCTTTGAAGTAATGATGATGAAAAAGTGAGGTGCTTTATGAAATCCAGAATAATCGACGGGTATGCTATTCGAAGCTGGTTTCAGTACGGTCACCGTGAAGTGGACCTTCATAAAAGACATATAAATTCAATCAATGTATTTCCAGTACCTGACGGTGATACAGGAACTAACCTGAGCATGACTCTTAAAGCCATGGCGGAACGGCCTATATCCACAGCTTCTTTTGGAAGCATGGTGGAACGCATTTCTGAATCAGGCCTAGCCAATGCACGTGGGAATTCGGGAATGATATTCGCTGCTTACGTGAACGGAATGGCCGAGGAAGGAAGGCATTATGACACAGTGAACCTGTCAGAATTTTCTACTTTAGCCCAGAAGGCTGTAGCTTATGTTTACAGGGCAGTGGAAGAGCCTGTTGAAGGGACAATGATCAGCGTCATCAGGGACTGGGCCTATTGTCTGTTATCCCGACATAAGGAATATGAATTTTTTGATGATCTGCTTCAGGAAGCATATCAGACTGCAAAAGCATCCCTTGCCGCAACACCAGAAAAGCTGGCGGTCCTGAAATTGAACAACGTTGTGGATTCAGGAGCAGAGGGATTCGTTCGTTTCTTAAGGGGAATCAATCTTCTGATGGGGCAGGAACTTGCGCCGCTTCCCGAGGATGAATCGAATGAAACCTTTACGCTGCCTAACAATGACCACCAGTCTCAATTCCGATATTGCACTGAGTTCCTGCTCAAGAACGATGTCATGAAGTCTGATGAGATTCGTAAGGATATAGAAAAACTGGGGGACTGTCTGATAGTGTCTTCGAATCAGAATAAAACCAGAGTTCACCTCCATACCAACCATCCTGAGAAATTGATGGCACACCTGATGGAATGTGGAGAAATTCTGGAGCAGAAAGTAGATGACATGGCGCTTCAGCAACGTGTGCATCATCATAGAAAAAACAGCATCGCTCTACTGACGGACTCCATAGCAGATTTACCCGATAAAATCATACTGGACTACCAGATTCACAGTGTCCCATTGACTCTCTTGATCAATCAGGTGCCTTATCTGGATAAACGAACCATAACCCTGAAGGGACTTTTCGAATCCATGGCTTGCAAGACCGATTATCCCACCAGCTCACAGCCGGAGCCTTACAGGGTGAGCGATGCTCTTGACCTGCTTTTTGAGCATTACGAATCCGTAATCGTAATCACAGTTTCAGAAATGCTAAGCGGTACTTATGGCGTATTCAAACGGGAAGCTGAGCGGTTTGAGAAGTTCGGCAAAAAGGTGACGATAATCAATAGCTGTTTGAATTCAGGAGCCCAGGGACTAATGGTGAAAAGGGCTGCCGAACTTCTGGAAAACGGCTGTTCCCATGAGGAAACAGTCCAGGGTGTGCAGCAGATGATTCCTAGGACAAAAATTTATGTATGCCTTGAAACAATTGAAAATGCCATACGGGGCGGGCGGGTTCCAAAAACCTTGGGAAGACTGGCAATGGCAATGGGAGCACGGCCTATCATGACACTGGATTCACAGGGAAGTGGAGCAGCTTTCGGAGTTGGCTTCAGCCAAGCAGGAACAACCAGGGTGATCATGAACATTGTTCGTAAAATCAACAGGGAGAAGGGCATCTTGGGCTATAGCATCGTGCATGCAGATAATCAGCCTCTGGCTCAATTTTATGCCGATGCTCTCAAAAATATAACCGGTTTGGATCCGGAATTCATTACTGAGATTTCAGCGGTTACAGCCATTCATTCAGGGAAGGGATGTGTTGCAGTCTCGCTGATGGAAAAGTAGGAAGGGGGGAAATGGACATGGTTGATGCAGGAATTCTGATTTTCAGTTATTTCTTCATATTCTTTCTTGTCGCCACTGCCATACGAAACAACTCCATTGTGGATATCGGGTGGGGCATAGGGTTTGTAATCATTGCATGGTTTCTTCAGATCAGGAGTATTTCCATTCATATACCTCAAATAATCATCACGCTGCTGACCACACTGTGGGGACTCCGCCTTTTCTATCATATTCTCAAACGCAATATCTTCAAAGGTGAAGACTACCGTTACGCCGAATGGCGTTCAGAATGGGGTAAATGGCTGATTCCCCGGGCGTTTTTTCAGATTTTCATGCTGCAGGGCGTGTTCATGTACATCATAAGCCTGCCCGCCCTGCTGACCAGCGTAGCAAGCGATAAGATTTTCCTGATCCACTATGTTGTAATAGGAACATTCATTTGGTGTATTGGATTCTATTTTGAATCTGTAGGGGATCACCAATTGAAGAAATTCATCTCAAACCCAGCCAATAAAGGACAGTTGATGACCACTGGCCTATGGCGGTATACTCGGCATCCGAATTATTTCGGGGAGGCAGTCCAGTGGTGGGGCATAAGTCTGATTGCTTTGGGAGCAGGAGCTTCATGGCTCTCGTTCCTGAGTCCTGTGACTATAACGTTCCTATTGCTCTTCGTATCAGGAGTGCCCCTGTTGGAAAAATCAATGAAAAAGAAACCTGGGTTCATTGAATACGCCCGACAAACCAATAAGTTTTTCCCGTGGTTTCCAAAAGAATAAAATAATTCGGAGAACTATGAGGAGGATCAGAATGAAAGAAATCTTGAGTATGGCAATATTAAAGGATTACATCCTGTCGTTGAGTGTTTTTCTTGTTATAGATATGATCTGGCTTCTTGTTATCTCAAAAAAACTGTACAGTGATCAGCTTGGCTATTTAATGGCAAAAAGCCCGAATTTGTACGCAGCGCTAGCCTTTTATTTGATATTCATTGCAGGTCTGCTTTTTTTCGTCATTGAGCCCTCTTTGGCCTCGAATAACTGGCAATATGCACTTTTTGCCGGAGCGTTTTTTGGATTGGTCACATATGCCACTTACGATCTTACAAATCTCGCCACAATACGAGACTGGCCTATATTGATAACGGCTATTGATTTAGTGTGGGGAAGTTTTGTCAGCGGCAGTACTGCTCTGGTGTCCTTTGAAATCATCAAGAGACTTCGGCCATGAAAATCACTGAGGAACAATGAGAAAAGATCAAAAAAAAGGCGGTGCATGTGATGAACTTTATGGAACTGGTGAAGGAAAGGTATTCATTAAGAAGTTTTGACCATAGGAAAGTAGAGAAGGAGAAGCTGGAGTTGATACTGCTGGCAGGTCAGTTGGCACCTACAGCAGCCAATCGACAGCCTCAGCGAATACTGGTGATTACGAGCGATGAGGGTATGGAAAAACTGAAGGAGTGTACGACTTACACGTTCGATGCACCGATGGCACTCTTGATATGTGCAGATACCAGCATTTCCTGGAAGCGCAAGGTTGACGATCATGACTCCGCCGAGGTTGATGCAGCGATTGTTGCTACACATATGATGATGGAGATCACAGAGCTTGGTCTGGGAAGCACATGGGTTGCGAGCTTTGATCCGGCTGCCATGAAAAGTGCTTTTTCCATTCCTGAAAATCTCATGCCTGTCTGTCTTTTGCCTATGGGATATCCCAGCGTCACTGCTACGATCCACCCAAACCACTTTAATCGAAAGCACCTGAGTGAGACAGTGGTTTATGACAGTTTCTGATTCTGATTTAAATCGAAATATAACGGATCCGGTTCTTTAAGCTTTTCAGATAGCGTCTGAAATCGTCCTGGCGGATTATCAGGGTTTCAGTGCTGATATTGGGATGGAAACCCACCCGCTGAGCATCGGCTACGGAGGTGTCAAGTATAACGTCGACTTCATGCCCGGTATCATTCAGCAATCCAAAAATAGATACGGCTCCGGAATCAGTGCAAAGATAGACAGAAAGCCTTTCCTCGCTTGCGAAGGAGAGGCTTTTTTCGCCGATTCGCTCTGCCAATAACCGAATATCAAGCGGCTTGTCATAGGGCATCACGATAAGATAGTGTCGCCTTCCCTTATGACCTTTCAGGAAAAGGTTCTTGATATCCAGCACCTCGATACCCCGGAAAGCCTCCACCTTATCGTTGGAGGTGAAAATGGGAGTATGGCTGACGGACTGATAATCAATCCCCAATTGCTTCAGGTAATCATAGACCTTTTGAGCCCGCTGAGCAGGATCAGATTCAGTAGTTAAGCCAAACACCCATTATCACCGCCTTCTGATAAGATGAACCAGCAGAAATGTCAGTTTACGATACTTACGGAAATACTGGAAGCCCAAGCGATGGCCCACTGCAGCTCGCCATCCTTAAGTGGACCCTTTTCCCCCGTTACTTCAAAACCGTTCGGTTCTGCCACCTGGCTTCCGCCCTTTTTGATCAGGCCTTTTGCCATTGGCTCTGCAGCATATCCGAACACTTTTACCATGGTTTTCAGAGCTCCGGAGTTGATATCTGCCATGCTGGCACGGGTGTCAAAGGCGCAAACATTGATGCCGCGCAACCCATCAGGAGGCAGCTTTTTAATGAATTCGGTCATTCCTTTAGTGGGGCGAAAGGCCCTGGTAGGAGATCCGACAATAAGGAGATCAATGGCTTTAAGCTGCTCAGGTTCAAAGGCTTCCACTCGTACTGCCTTAGCCTGTTCCTTCCCCAGAGCGTCCCTCAGGGTCAGGGCTATCTGCTCTGTATTGCCGAAAAATGAGTCGTATACAATCAATACGTTCATTGCTTCTCCTCCTTCGATTGGTATCTGACAATATTGTATCATAAAGAAAACAATGGGATGGAAAAACGGACTTACATATCATCATGACTTGACAATCATGCTATAATGTAATATTCTTATATTATACATATCTAATTTAATGGAGGCGAACTCTTGGAATATACAAATATACTAATGAGCAACTTTTTTAAGTCACTTGCCCATCCCACACGAATCCAGATTCTTCGTCTCTTAGAGAAGGGCCCCCTGTGCGTCTGCGATATTCTTCCGCAACTGGAATCTGAACAGTCTAATACATCCCAGCATTTATCGGTACTTCGTCAAAGCGGGATTCTTGCCAGTCGCAGAGATGGCACCAGGGTTATTTACAGTGTCGAGTATCCTCAGATTTATCAGATTCTTGGTGCAGCAGAGATCATGTTGAAAAATCAGGTTAAAGAGATCAACGAAAAGATGAACCCTATCAGAAATGAGGAATCGTGATGTTCAACTGGATCAATGAAGCACTGCTTAAAATGACGTGGCTCTCCAACGGGGTGAAATGGATCGTTGAAGACAGAATGGGACTATCGGTAGACCAAGCAGTAGGCGGCAGCCTGCATTTCTTCATTTATGACACAATCAAGATATTCATACTTTTAACAGTGTTGATTTTTGGCATATCGTACATCCAAAGTTTTTTTCCGCCGGAGCGCACAAAAAAGCTGCTCGGGGGCCTGAAAGGTATCCGTGGGAATATCCTGGGTGCGCTGCTTGGCACCATCACTCCCTTCTGCAGCTGTTCCAGTATTCCGATTTTCATAGGATTCACTGCAGCGGGCCTTCCTTTAGGAACAACTTTCTCCTTCCTGATCTCTTCGCCGCTGGTTGATCTGGCTTCCTTTCTGATATTGATGTCTTTCTTCGGATATAAGATCGCTCTGGCTTATCTGGTGGTGGGGCTGATATTGGCAGTGATCGGCGGTACTCTGATTGACAAACTCAACATGGAGGACCAGGTGCAATCCTTTGTCCGGGAAGCAGGGGATGTGGATATTGATATGGAGGCACTTACCGTTTCACAGCGCATGCTCTATGGGAAGAACCAAGTAAAGGAAATCATTCATCGGGTATGGCCTTATATCCTGGTCGGAGTGGGGATCGGTGCGCTTATACACAACTGGATTCCTCAAAGCGTTGTTGAAACAGTCGTGGGGCAGGATAACCCCTTTGCAGTGCTGCTTGCAACAGCTGTCGGTATCCCGATGTATGCTGATATATTCGGAACGCTTCCAATTGCTGAAGCACTCTTTGGCAAAGGAGTTGGCATCGGAACTGTGCTGGCATTCATGATGGCGGTTACAGCGCTATCCCTGCCATCCATGATCATGTTGAGTCAGGTGGTTAAAAAGAAACTATTGTTCATTTTCATAGGCATTGTGGCAACGGGAATCATAATCATCGGCTACACATTCAATGCAGTATCATTTCTTTTTGTATAAGAATGAAAATACATTAAAAATCGGAGGAAATCATGAACATTAAAATTCTAGGATCAGGCTGTGCCAACTGCAAGAAGCTCCAAACAATGGCCGAGGATGCAATCAAGGAATTAGGAATCAATGCAGACCTTGAGAAGGTTGATGGCGTCAAGGACATAGTCCGTTACGGCGTTATGAGAACACCGGCTCTGGTTGTGGATGAGAAAGTCAAGATCATGGGCCGGGTACCTGCCTACAGCGAGGTGCTCCAGGTCATCAAGGATGCTATGATTTGAAGGATCGCTTCCTCGTATTCCCATCAATCATAGTCCCGGTTGGGGATATGGTATAATTAATTGACGGAGTAATGCGGAGGATGAATATATGACATCTGGAGAAATGAAGAAATGTCAGGCAATAATTCATACTGCATCAGTTGGTGCAGCGACCGTTGGTGCTGGATTTGCTCAACTGCCAGGCAGCGACAATGCTGTGATCGTACCTATTCAGATTACAATGATTGTTGCACTTGGAGCGGTGTTCAGTGTCAAACTTACAGAATCAGCAGCTAAGGCGACTCTTGCAACCGCGACTGCGACGCTTGTAGGACGATCAATCTCACAGTTTCTTCTCGGTTGGATACCTGTTTTCGGAAATGCTCTGAATGCTTCAACGGCTGCTGGTGTAACTGAAGTAATCGGATGGGCGGTTGCGAAGGATTTTGCAGGCAATCATATGCATAAAATTGAATAGTGATCATCTTACCAAGTCAAAGAGGCTGTCTCGCAACAGAGGAATAATCCCTGTTGCGAGACAGCCCTTTGCGTTTTTTGAAGTTAATCGGACTCATGGGCTGAGAAACATATCTGGATTTCATATAGCGCGTTATAGTATTCCCGTAAATTATCCTCGTACTCGATTGCGATGACAATATGGGGTTTTAGATTGGCGTTCTTCCTGATGAATTCATTAATGGGGCTGGCATCCCAGTCGTCTGATAAAATGCGCGTGCAGTAACACAGGTAGTTTCCGGCAGGCAGTGTTTTGATGTCAGGGGATTCGAGATTCGGCAGATCTTTGATGAATAGTGTCGCGCTAAGGGGATTGAAAGATCCCTGAAGGAGACTGTTGAAGTCCAGAATATAACCGAATTGTCTGCGGTAATTCAGCTGATTATAGCGGTCAGAATTCGTTATTGTATGGAGGGAAACGTCCATCTGTTCAATCGTATCACTCGGATCTGAAACGGATGTGATGATATATCTTTCCTCAATCTGCTTTTTATAGATCATTCCCTGAAATTCGTTTTCATTTAAAAATGAGTAGTACGAAAAAGTCCATTCGATTTCATCAATGCTCTTCTTGATCACATCGATTTCATGTTCTTTTTCCGCTTTGATCCTTAATAGGATTTCTTTAAGCCTGTTTGCGTTTCCATCAGACAGGATTTTTTTGATTTCCTCCAAAGACAAACCTAATGATTGCAAATACTTCATTCTACTGATGAACTGAAACTGGTCGAATGTGTAGTATCTATAACCAGTCTGCTCATCGATGTGATTTGGTACGACCAGGCCGATTTTATGATAATGCCTGAGCGCCTGGACGGACAATCCGTATATTTTTGAGACATCACCAATAGAAAACAGGGTTTTCATATCGAACCTCCTCTTAAGAATACGTTAGTAAGTCAAATTGAACATTGAAAATCTTCCAAGACTCTATACTTGTTATAGAGTTTTTTTAATATTTCGAATAGTTTCGCTGTATGATGTCCGATTGGATGAATACAGGCTTTCAGGGATTCATCCAGTCGCGCTCTCCCTCGATTTAAGTGAGTATACGACAAATAATAACGCGTAATCAATGAAAATCAGAATAATCTAAGGCGAAATTTTATGAATATAACGTAGTTGACTCTATAGTAGCTGTAGAAACTATACTGAAAAACAAGAAAGGCAGATTGGCAGCAGACATTGTGTAAACAGATTACCATAATCACAGTGTCACCGAAATACATTTCAAATTCATGGAGGATGATCGGTATGAAACTGATTGATTTGAGTCAAACATTGGAAAACGGAATGACTGTTTTCCCTGGCGCTCCAGATGCGGTTTTCGAGAAGGTCGGGAATTTAGAGGAAGGGGATTTGTATTCCTTAATCAAATTTTCAATGACCACCCACGTTGGTACGCACATTGATTGCAATAGTCATACTAAAAAAGGCGGTTTCTGTACGGATACACAGGACATCAGCTTTTTTGCAGGAAAGGGAATCGTACTTGACTGTTCTCATTATGGAGAAAAAACCGAAATCGGAATGGAAGCGATTGAAAAATATGATCTGACGGATAAAGAATATGTATTGTTCCACACTGGCTGGGATCGTTTTTGGGAGTCGGATAATTACTGGACCGATTACCCGGTGCTTTCTGATGAATTGATGGATTTTCTTAGCAGCAACAAGACGGTGAAAGGAATCGGTGTTGAGTATGGAAGTATTGATGCTGTTGACAACAGCACGCTTTCCAAACATGGAATATTCCTAAAAAATGAAAAAGCTGTCATCGAGAATCTGACGAATCTAAAAATCCTGTTGGACAGGGATTTTGTATTCTTAGCACTTCCACTCAAATTCAAGAATGGTGATGGATCTCCAATTAGAGCGGTCGCATTGGTTGAATGAAATTCATGATCTTAACTCAAAGGGGAGAATCTTATGAATAACCGTCACATCAAAGGAACTGAGATAATTGACAGTTTAAGAAGAATAGCTCCTGATGCAAAGCCTGTTTCAGGAGGACATTCAGGACTATTGATCGGCACGCCGCATAAGGATGTCAAGAAGGTTCTGGTAACGCTGGATGTCACGTTTGATGTTGTTAATGAAGCCATCTCTCATAACGTGGATCTGATCATCACCCACCACTCGGCAATATCGGATAACTTCAACCATTTGAAGACAGATACCGTGAAAGGCATGATGATTGAGTCGTTATTGAAGAATGATATCGCGGTTTATTGTACCCATGGCGGGTTTGATACGGCTATTAATGGCGTAAACGAGATTATCTGTGAAAAACTGAACATCAGGGATGCGAATTTTCTTAAAGTGGTTTCTGCAGAGAAATGCTACAAGCTCGTAACCTGCATACCCGTTTTACCGGAGGACTATACATCACAAATCAGGGAACGGATAGGAGATTTAGGACTGCTAAAAGGCACAGAAGGCGCAGGCGTAATCGGTGAGTACTCCCATGTATGCGATTATGTAAAAGGAATTCAGAATTTCGTGCCCCTGGCAAGTGCCAATCCATTTATCGGTGAACCGGGCGTGCTGGAAAGCGTAGAGGTTGATCGGCTTGAAATGATCGTGCCGGAAAGCATGATTGATGAAGTCATAAAGCATCTCATTGAAATTCACCCATATGAGGAGGTTGAATACGATTTATATGCTCTTCATGAATCAAGAAACATAAACGGCTTGGGAATGATCGGGCAGCTGACTGAAGAGAAAAGCCTGCATGAGATGATCCAGAAAGTGAAAAAAGAATTGAACCTTTCCATTCTAAAGGTTGTAGGCGATCACAACAGGGTCATCAAGAAGGTGGCAGTCTGCGGCGGGTCAAAAGGGTCATTGATCAAAGAAGCGTTTGAGAAAGGAGCTGATTTATTTATAACAGGAGATGTGTCATTTTCAGAAGGACAATTGGCCCAAGAATTAAATATCGCTGTTATTGATGCGGGACATTGGGCAACGGAATTCCCTTTCATCTCAAGTCTGAAAAAAGATCTGGATTCAAGATTTAACAGTCAGGAGAGCGTTATTGAAGTGATTGAATCAACAATCAACACGGAGCCTTTTAAATACGTATAAGCCTGTACTTGGATACGGTGGTGTATGAAAAGGAGGAAGAAGAATGAGAGAGAAGAAAAATGTGACGTTGGGTATTGCGCTGATTCCGGTATTCTTTTTAGCAGTGTCGTTATTTATGACTTTGGTCGTATACAAGTTAGGCGAGCCCCATATTGCACTGATTACATCCGCAATGGTTGCTGCATCGGTAGCTGTCTGGATGCTGGGATATTCCTGGGAAGAGATTGAGGAAGGCATGATTGACACGATCAAAATGGCAATGTCCGCTATCATCATCATCATGGTCATCGGTATGCTGGTCGGCATATGGATCGAAGCCGGCATCATTCCGACAATGGTTTATTACGGTCTTCAGATATTATCACCCGGATTCTTTCTGCTTGCAGCGTTTCTTATCTGCTCGGTGGTCTCCATGGCAACAGGGAGCTCATGGTCGACGGTTGCTACCGTGGGAATCGCATTAATGGGCATCGGCATAACCCTGGGAGTATCAGTCCCGATGATCGGGGGAGCGATCATATCAGGTTCCTACTTTGGAGACAAGATGTCTCCGCTGTCTGATACGACCAATCTGGCGCCGGCAATGGCAGGTGCCAATCTCTTCGACCATATCCGTCATATGGTTTACACGACAGCGCCGAGTATGGTGATCTCAGCCATTCTGTATGGACTTCTGGGAATGCAGTATGCAGGGAAAGCACTGGATATGGTTGCTGTGAATGAACTCCTGACTTCCATGGACGAATTGTTCTACATCGGACCCATCCTGTTGATCGTACCGGTATCCGTCATTGCGATGGTTATCTTCAGAATTCCGGCAATTCCGGGTCTGTTTGCTGCAACTGTCATGGGCGCGCTATTCGCAGTAGGTTTTCAAGGTTCAGAGTTGGGATCGATGATCAATATAGCCAATAACGGCTACGTTTCAGAGACAGGAAAAGTAGCTGTTGATGATCTGCTCTCTGGCGGAGGAATGCAGAGCATGATGTGGACGACCTCGTTGACTCTCTGCGCCATGATATTCGGTGGAGTCATGGAAAAAACGGGGATGCTGAGTGTCATAGCAGAAAAGATATTGAGCCGTGCGAAAAGTACAGGGGATTTGATCTTCGCAACCATCATTTCGTGCTATGGAGTCGTACTGATCGCTGGCGATCAATACTTGTCAATTGTTATCCCCGGCAGAATGTATAAGGATGCCTATAAGGCGAGAGGATTGCATCCGAAGAATCTTTCCAGGTGTCTTGAGGACGCTGGCACACTTGCATCGCCCCTTATCCCATGGAGCTCGTGCGGCGCGTTCATGATGATGACGCTGGGATTGGCACCCTGGACTTATGTGCCCTATTGTTTCCTAAATCTGATCAATCCGATCATCTCCATATTTTATGGATATACGGGGATAACCATTGCGAAGCTGCCTGCTGAAGAAGAAACAATATCCGCATGATTCAGGCATACTACGTGAAACGGAGGCTGAAATGCAAAATATGATGATGGCAGAAAGAATGTCCAGATTGGGCAGCGAGTCGGCCTTCCAGGTGTTCGCAAAGGCTAAGAAGCTAGAGGCGGAAGGTCGTAATATCATTCACTTTGAAATTGGAGAGCCTGATTTTGACACACCCGTAAACATCATCAAAGCAGGGAAAAAGGCTTTGGATGAAGGGTTCACGCACTATACGGCAGCACAGGGGTATCTTCCCCTTAGGGAAGCAATCGTCCAGTATGCGGAAAAGTACAAGAAGATCAAGACTCATCCTGAAGAAATCGTTGTTGCTCCAGGCGGTAAACCTGTCATGTACTATGCGATAACCGCACTGATCAATCCAGGAGATGAGGTGATATACCCAAGTCCGGGATTCCCGATCTATGAGTCGCTCATCCGTTTTGTAGGAGGAATACCCGTTCCTCTGCCGCTGAGAGAGGAAAACGACTTCAGAGTGGATGTCGATGAGCTTAAATCCATAATCACCTCTAAAACCAAGCTTTTGATCCTCAATTCTCCTGCGAATCCCACGGGGGGTGTTCTGACGGAGAAGGATGTCGACGACATCGCCGAACTGGTCATCGGTAAGAACATTTATGTTCTTTCTGATGAAATCTACGACCGGATCATTCACGAGGGCTCCACTAAATCTATCGCATCGATCCCTGAAATGAAAGACTGGACCATCGTGCTGGATGGATTCTCCAAAGCCTATGCAATGACAGGCTGGAGACTTGGCTACGGAATCATGAATCGGACATTGGCTCAAAAGGTCACAGATCTGATAATCAATACCAGCTCGTGTACAGCCCATTTTACACAGATAGCGGGCATTGAGGCATTAACCGGACCTCAGGACGCGGTTGATTCAATGAAAGCTGAGTTTTTCAAACGCAGAAAGGTAATTGTTGATGGTTTGAACAGAATCAAGGGATTTCACTGTAAGAATTCTCCGGGTGCATTCTATGCATTTCCAAATATCAAGGATACCGGTATGACAAGCAAGGAGCTCTCGGAATATCTCCTGAACGAGGCTGGTGTAGCAGTTCTGAGCGGGTCATCGTTCGGTTCTTATGGTGAAGGTTACCTGAGATTCTCTTATGCAACATCTGTTGAAAAAATCAGCTTGGCTCTTGAACGCATCAATGATGCGATGAGAAGAATTTAAGAAAACCAATCAGACAAATGAAAACAAAACAAATATGGAGGCCCACTATGGCGAAGAAAAAATCAATTTTAGATTTGGCGGCAATGAAGAAAAAAGGTGAAAAGGCAGCATGGATAACGACATACGATTTTCCGATGGCATCGTTCGCGGAAGCCGCCGGTCTGGATATGATTCTAGTAGGCGATTCTTTAGGAATGGTTGTAATGGGGTATCAGGGCACAGTTCCGGTAACTATGGAAGATTGCATCTCTCACTGTCAGTCTGTACGGCGGGGCGCTCCAAATACATTCACAGTAGGGGATATGCCCTTCGGATCCTATCAGACATCTGACGAGGATGCCGTGCGTAACGCTTGCCGCTTCCTGAAAGAAGCAGATATGGATGCGGTCAAACTGGAGGGTGGACGTCGTGTTCTTAGCAGAATAAAGGCAATCAGTGATGCGGGCATTCTGGTTTGCGGACATATCGGTCTGACACCTCAAAGCTCCGGTCAGCAGGGAGGCTTCAAGGCTCAGGGACGGGATGTCGCCAGTGCCAGAGAACTTATCATCGATGCCATGGCCATACAGGAAGCCGGTGCACGTTTTCTGCTGCTTGAAGCTGTACCGCCCGAACTGACTGAATTCATTGCAGGCAAGCTAGACATTCCTGTTTACTCCATCGGTGCTGGAGCACCCTGTGACGGTCAATTGATCATCTGCGGCGATATGCTGGGCCTGTTCCAGGCGTTCACTCCTAAATTCGTCAAGAAGTATGCCAATGTGGCAGAAGTGATGACAAATGCTTTCAAGGAATACGTTGACGATGTGAAATCCGTCAGCTTTCCTGAAGACAAGCATGTCTATCACATTTCAGACAGCCTGGAAAATTTCCAGGAAATGTTCAAAGAATTCGAAACCGGCAATTCCATCAATTATATGTATCAGTCCATAAAGTGAGTACATGTGCCCCGTGATCCTGATTCAGGATTGCGGGGCACTTCAGAAAATCAGTATAAACAAGAAAATTGGAGGCAACATCATGGCAGAGTTCAAGACAGATGTTCAAATCGCACAGGAAGCAAAAATGCAGCCCATCAAGGATGTGGCAGCGAAGCTGGGACTTACGGAAGATGATCTGGAGCTTTACGGCAAATACAAGGCAAAGATTCACCTGGATGTACTTGACCGTCTGAAGGATAAACCGAACGGCAAATTGATCCTGGTAACCGCCATAAATCCCACTCCGGCCGGAGAAGGAAAAACCACCACAAACGTAGGCTTGTCCATGGGACTGAATAAAATCGGCAAGAAAACGTTTACGGCCCTCCGGGAGCCAAGTCTCGGGCCGTGTTTCGGTGTGAAGGGTGGAGCTGCAGGGGGCGGATACGCCCAGGTTGTTCCCATGGACGACATCAACCTCCACTTTACCGGTGATATCCATGCAGTCACCACGGCAAACAACCTCCTGGCAGCTCTCATTGATAATCACATCCATCAGGGCAATGCCCTTAACATCGACCCCAAACGCATCATGTGGCGTCGGGCTATCGATATGAATGACAGGGCACTTCGAAACACCATCGTTGGCATGGGAGCGAAAGGTGACGGCGCCATCCGTCAGGACGGCTTCGACATTGCCGTTGCATCAGAAATAATGGCTATCCTGTGTCTTTCCACCAGTATGAAGGATCTTAAAGAACGTCTGGCCCGTATGGTTGTAGCCTACAGTGACGACAAGAAGCCGGTTACAGCCGGTGATTTGGAAGCCACCGGCTCCATGGCTCTGCTCCTTAAAGATGCACTGATGCCTAACCTGGTTCAGACCCTGGAGAACACCCCGGCCCTCATTCACGGCGGCCCCTTCGCCAATATTGCTCACGGCTGCAACTCTGTTGTTGCAACAACGATGGCACTTAAACTGGCTGATTATGTGGTGACTGAAGCAGGCTTCGGCGCCGATCTTGGGGCAGAAAAATTCTTCAATATAAAATGCCGCTACGCCGGACTAAAGCCTGCAGCCGCTGTTATCGTCGCAACTGTTCGAGCCCTTAAGAATCACGGCGGTGTGAAGAAGGAAGACCTGAACAAGGAAAACATGGCTGCCCTTGCTAAGGGCTTTGAGAACCTTGAAAAGCAGATTCATAACGTGCAGCAGTTCGGCGTCCCTGCAGTGGTAGCCATCAATGCATTCCCTCTGGACACCACCGCGGAGCTTGATTATGTTGAGAATCGCTGCAAAGAGCTGGGTGCCGAAGCGGTCCTCAGCGAAGTGTGGGCCAAAGGGGGAGACGGAGGCGTAGCACTGGCGCGTAAAGTCGTTGAGATAGCCGAAAGCGGCAGAGCTGCTTACAAGCCATTATATGAGCTGGATATGCCCACCAGATCCAAAATCGAAATGATATCCAGAGATATTTACGGTGCAGACGGGGTTGACTTCACAGCCAAAGCACTTCAGGATATTGCCAAGCATACAGAGGACGGCTATGGTCACTTGCCGATCTGCATGGCAAAAACCCAGTACTCCCTGTCGGATGATGCAAAAAAGCTGGGACGCCCTACGGGCTTCAAGGTCACAGTACGGGAAGTGAAGCTTTCTGCCGGTGCCGGATTCCTTGTTGCCATGGCTGGAGAGATCATGCGAATGCCGGGCCTGCCCAAGGTGCCCGCTGCGAATAAGATAGATATTCTGGATAACGGTGAAATCGTAGGATTATTCTAGGAGGTATGACATGAGCAGCTTTGTTGAGTTTCCCTGCGATGAATTCATACATCAGCTTTCAAGCGGAGCTCCCATTCCAGGCGGAGGCGGCGCTGCTGCACTGGCTGGTTCAGTAGGAGCGGCGCTTGCGGGAATGGTCGGTAATCTTACGGTCGGTAAGAAGAAGTACGCAGCACAGGAGTCTGATGTCATCGCACTTATGAAACAGGCAAAATCAATCGAGAAAAGAATGCTTGAGATGGTTGATGAGGATGCGGAATTATTCCTGCCGTTGTCGGAAGCATACAGGATCAAGGCCATTACACCGGATGAGATTCAGCATAAAAGTCACTTATTGGAATCCGCATTGAAGGACGCGTGCATGGTACCGCTGCAAATCCTGTTGTCTGCACTGGATGGAATCAGAGTTCATGATGAACTGGCAGATAAGTGCTCATTACTTGCCATCAGTGATATAGGAGTCGGTGTGCAGTGCCTGCGGTCTGCCTTGGTAGGAGGACATCTCAACATACTCATCAATCTGCAGCTGATCAAAGATCAGGAATTTGTCTCAGAGATGACAAAGGAAGCGGAATATGCACTGAAAACTGGAATCAAACTGGCAGACGAGGTTTATTCAAAGGTTGTTAAGCAGATCATCGAGGTGTGAGAATGGGGAATCTAATTGATGGAAAAATCGTGTCATCCGCTTACGGCACTCAATTGAAGGACCGGATAGACGAATGGGTAACTAGAACCGGGGTCCGTCCCGGGTTAGCAGTTGTACTATGCGGAGAGGATCCATCCTCCAAGGTATATGTGAACAGCATCTTGAAGAAATGCACGGATCTGGGTCTTTCAGTTACCCGTTATCTGGTGGATCCGAATCATGGAACCGAAGCCCTTCGCCAACAGGTTCTCACACTGAACGCCGATGGGACTGTACACGGAATCATCGTTCAGTTCCCACTGCCAAAAGAAATCGATGAAAAACTGATCCGTGAAACAATCGCTTCAGAGAAGGATGTTGATTCTGCGGGTTCTGCCAATATCGGCCGGTTGAATGCAGGCCTGGGTGGATTCGTACCCTGTACCCCCAAAGGGATGATGATTCTGCTGAAGTCCCTGAGCGTTGAACTCAGGGGGCTTCACGGAGTCGTTGTCGGAAGAAGCAGCGTCGTCGGCAAGCCGGTGGCTCAATTGATGCTGAACGAGAATATGACAGTAACCATCTGCCATTCAAGAACCAGGGATCTAAGCTCCATTACCCGGCAGGCTGATGTCCTGATGACCGGGGTCGGAGTCGCAGAACTCATTGGTCCGGACCATATCAAGGCGGGTGCCATCGTAATCGATGCGGGCATCAACGTGACGGAAAAGGGCTTGGTCGGTGATGTCAACTGGCAGGCCTGTCAGGATAAAGCTGTCGCTATAACACCTGTCCCAGGCGGTGTCGGTCCGACAACCAATCTGATGCTGGCTGAAAACACTCTGGAGGCCTGTATGCTGCAATGGGGATCAGATGAAGCGATTAACTGATTTTCAAGGAGGGTATACGAATGGACGGCTATAAACAGTATCCTGAACTGCAAGTGAATTTAGGCGCAATTCGAAAAAACGCGGAGAAAATCGTTTCGATGTTGCACGCCAATCAGATGACCTTGACAGGTGTGGTTAAGGGGTGCAATGGTCTTCCAAACGTTGCGGATCAATTTGTAAAGGCAGGATGCAAACATATTGCAAGCAGTCGTCTGGATCAGCTTGCCGACCTTAGAAGTCGAAATGCGGAAATCCAATTGATGCTTGTGCGTATGCCGATGGATACTGAAATTGATGATATTGTGCGAATTGCCGATATCAGCCTCAATTCAGAATGGGAAACCGTGGAAGCCCTAGCCAACGCCAGCAGTCGTTGCGGTAGGACTCATGGGATAATATTGATGCAGGATCTGGGTGATCTTCGGGAAGGGTTCTTTAATCGGAAGGAGCTGGTGGACCTAGCGGTTCACATCGAAACCAATTTAAAGAGCCTGACACTTAAAGGGATCGGAACAAATCTGGGATGCTATGGCGCTATCAAACCCAGTGCCAAAAACCTTGGCAGCCTGGTTCAGACAGCACAGGAAATAGAAATGAGGATCGGCAGATCACTTGAAATCGTATCCGGCGGTGCAACCAGCTCCCTGCCGCTGTTGCTGGAAGGGATGATGCCTAAGGGAA
>CAZEHS010000035.1:0-26608 GCA_964511875.1 uncultured Peptostreptococcaceae bacterium | reverse complement strand
AGTCGAAGAGTGGGGTATGCGGAAACTGGCGTATGAAATCGAGAAATTCCGAGAGGGATACTATGTCCTTTTCAATTTCAAAGCCAATACAACATTACCTGCTGAGCTTGAGCGTAACTTTAAGATTGCGGAAGAAGTGGTACGTTACGTTGTAATCAATCGTGAAGAGAAGTAGTCCGGGAGGATCCATATGAACTGTGTGGTTATGGTGGGTCGTTTGACCCGCGACCCGGAACTCCGTTTTATCGCTGGAAGCGGTAAAGCAGTTGCTACTTTCGCTATCGCAGTGGATAGACCCTTCGCTAAGGAGAAGACAGCAGATTTCTTCAATGTAGTGGTATGGGGCAAACCTGCTGAGAATGCAGCCAATTATCTGGCTAAAGGCCGTCAGGTCGCAGTGAAAGGGTACCTTCAAAGCCGGTCCTATGAAGACAAGACCGGTGTTAAGCGATATGTGACTGAGATTGTAGCAGATACTGTAGAGTTCATCGATCGAGGAGACCGCAAAGAAAAGCCGGCTCAGGATTCTGGACTTGACAGTTTTGGAGAGGATTTCTCCACTGATGGATTCCAGTCAATAGAAGACGACGATGACATACCATTCTAGAAAGGAGGAAATTATATGGCAATGATCAAACGAAGAAAGCGCAAGAAGGTTTGTAACTTCTGTGTAGACAAAACGGATTTCATTGATTATAAAGATATTCGTAAACTCTCACGTTATCTCACGGATCGGGGTAAGATTCTTCCCCGTCGTGTGACTGGCAACTGCGCGAAGCATCAGCGAGCGATGACAATGGCTGTGAAGCGGTCACGAATTGTAGCTCTTCTGCCTTTTGTAAACGATTGATGAACAGTAAAGGGAGTGACTTTAGTCACTCCCTTTTTTATTACCGACTTTTCTTGCCTAAAAGCCGCCTGTTTTCACGCTGTTGGAGATATGATAGTGTATAATGGTTACAGCGGAACACATGGGAGGCAGGAAATGAGACCGTTCAATAAGGAAAAATCATCACTGGACAGGATTCTATGGGTGGTGATTTTTATTGGAATGGTTGCCGGTTCTTTAGGAGGACCATTTTCTCTAGGGGCGTTTTTTTTAATGCCGGTACCTTTGATAGTCCTTAATGTTCTGATTTCACCGGTTAATGCAGCAGTGCTGATTGCAGGTGCCAGTGTACTTTTCACAGTAGAGCACGGGATCATGGCGGGAACGGCCTTTTTTTTGCTGATAGGGATATTCAGTGTCCTGCAGAGCTTCATGATTCGCAGGAGCATTCCTGTGTCAAGAATCCTGTTCTGGGGAGTGGCGTTCGTGCTGGGAGTCAATCTTCTTTTGATATCCCTTGGCGATATGACCCAGGATAATGCAAGTTACATATTTCTTGAATCACTGGGTGACAACCTGAAGACCGCCATATTGGCAAGTGACTATGGCGATAATTTTTCTTCAGCGGATCTTTCTGGTTTCTTCCCATTCTTCATACTCTACCTCATGTTCATTTTCAATGCTTCCAACTTCTTTTTGTCCAGATGGGTCCTTAAGAATAAGGGATTATATGTGATTCCTCTGGATAATCTGTCTGATTTCCAGTTGCCCGGACAAATCATGGGGGGTGTGCTTCTTATGCTGGTCATGGGTTATGGGTTGAAAACTGCGGAGTGGAATGCAGGTCAGGCTCTGTTCGATACGCTGCTGTATCTGTCGGCCATCATATTCATGTTTCAAGGCCTGGCTCTATGTGCATTTCTTTTGAAACGTCAGGGAATCCCTTCTGCTTGGCAGACATTAATACTGGCATCACTGCTGTTGCTGGCAGGTCCTATCGGCCTGGGCCTTGCGGGTTTTACAGATGTACTGATAGATTTAAGGAAACAACGACGCGCAGGGGGGAATCCTGGATGAATCCAAACCGAATCATAAAACTTCTGACACCAAATAACCGGGTTTATCTTTGGATCATCTGTGCCTTTGTCATCATTCTGTTCACACAGAATATTGCTCTTGGCGGCATCAGCCTTCTTGTCCTGATGTATCTGGTCTATTATAACTGGCATTCCACCCGTGACAGGAACAGGAAATGGATGATGTATATCGATTCCCTTTCCAGCGAGATTGATACTGCATCAAGATACGCTCTGCTGAATGTACCGATTCCTCTCTGTCTGGTGGACTTTGACGGTAACCTTACCTGGTATAATTCCAGATTTTCTGAATTGATGGAGCTTCGAGAGGCTTTGGATCAGAATCTGACGGGTATGGTGCCGGGAATCGATCTTGAACGTCTTATCGAGGATCGTAACTTCGAGCAGGAGCTGCGGGTAGGTGACCGGGTTTTCCGGGTTCTGAGCAACCTTATAAAAATGGATGATCCAAAGCACAGCGATCAATTCATCCTGATGCTCTATTGGCTGGATGTGTCCCATTACAGTCAGCTGAAATCCATTTATACGGATGAGAAGCCCTTGATCGCTCTGGTCCAAGTGGACAATTATGATGATGTAATGAATGAAACAAAGGAAGACAAAAGGCCCTTTGTCATCAGCGAAATAGACAGACGTATTAATTTATGGGCCAGTCGGATGAACGGACTGATTAAAAAGTTCCAGAACGACCGATACCTGGTGATTTTCGAAAACAGATATCTGGAAACTCTTGAGGGCAAACGCTTTTCAATTCTGGACGAAGTCCGCGAGATAGAAGCGGGCAACAGGATTCCTGTCACCTTAAGCATCGGTGTGGGTACAATGGCAAAGGGACTCAGCCAGCTTGAGGAGCATGCGTTCTCTGCACTTGAACTTGCTTTGGGTAGAGGCGGGGATCAAGCTGTTGTCCGTAAAAGCGGCGGATTCGATTTCTATGGCGGGAAAACCAAAGCCGTAGAGAAAAGAAACCGCGTCAAGGCCAGAATCATCGCCCATGCGTTCAGGCCCATCATTGATGAGAGCTCCGAGGTGTTCATAATGGGGCACCGATATCCGGATATGGACTCCTTCGGAGCGGCTGTAGGGGTCTACAGAGCGGTTATAAATCGGGGGAAGGATGCTCACATCGTATTGGATGAAGTGAATGAAGCCATAAAAAGCATCTACGAGAAATTTCAGGATAACGGAACCTACAGTTTTCTGACCGGACAACAGGCGAAGGAACGGTTTGGCGAGAAGGACCTTCTGGTAGTGGTGGATACCCATCGCCCCAGCTTTACTGAATGTCCCGAGCTTCTTGCGATGAGCAATCGCGTCGTGGTGTTCGACCATCATCGGCGGGGAACGGAAATCATCGAAAACACCCTGCTTAAGTATATGGAGCCCTATGCTTCCTCCACCAGCGAGCTCGTTAGCGAGATGATCCAGTACATGGAGAACCGTGTGAAAATCGACAAGATTGAAGCGGAAGCCCTATTGGCAGGAATTACTGTCGATACCAAGAATTTCAGCATAAAGACCGGTGTGCGGACCTTTGAAGCGGCTGCATTCCTCCGTCGCTACGAAGCGGATACTGCAGTTGTACGTCAGCTGTTTCAGGATGACCTCAGTACCTTCGTAGCCAAATCCAATGTTGTTTCAGGTGCTCAGATCTATCGTGATGAGCTGGCCATTTCAGTATGCCGTGAAGAGATGGAGAATATCCGAATGGTGGCCGCACAGGGAGCAGACGCACTGCTGAATATCCGGGGCATCACATGCTCTTTCGTTGTGGGGCGTAAGGCGGATGGAACAACCTTTATCAGCGGCAGGTCCATGGGTGATATCAATGTCCAGATAATATTGGAGAAAATTGGCGGAGGCGGTCACCTGACCGTAGCCGGTGCCCAATTTTTTGATATGGAATTGGATGAGGTTGTTACGAAACTCAAAAAAGCAATCGACGATTATTTGGCGGAAGGAGAATAATATCATGAAAGTAATTCTTTTAAGTGATGTGAAAGGGACCGGAAAAAAGGGAGAGGTCATAGAAGTGAGTGACGGCCATGGACGCAACTTCCTGATTCCTAAAGGTCTGGCCAAGCCGGCAACGGACGCCACCATACGTGAACAGGCACATATAAAAGCATCACAGGCAGATAAAAAGTCCAGGGAACTGGCAGATGCTCAGGCACAGGGCAGGCACATAGAAACCCTGACAGTCCAACTGAAAGGAAAGGCCGGAGAGGGTGGTAAACTGTTCGGATCACTGACGTCGAAAGATATTGCCGAAGGACTTGAAAAACAGCATGGTGTCATCCTGGATAAGCGTAAAATCCAATTGGAGCACGCCATCAAGGACAAGGGTGAAAAGATCGTGGAAATAAAGCTCTATCCCGGAGTTTCCTGCAAACTGAAAGTGAATGTGACAACAGAATGATAGATCATACGACCGCGGATTCACTGAGAATCTGCGGTCGTTCCTTATAAAGAGGTTACAAAATCTTAAAGAACCGCCACGCGCACCCGTGCCATAATGAGAGTATGGAATAGTCTGAAAAAGGGGTGGGGAACCATGATCAAGCTAGTCGTGGAAGAACTTGAAAAGCAGTTTGTCGGTCAGCGGGAAATCTTGAATCTGATGCTGACGGCCTTGCTATGTGGAGGCCATGTCCTGATTGAAGATGTACCGGGAGTGGGCAAGACTACCCTGGCAAGATCGATGGCCTCTGTATTCGACTGCAGTTTCGGCCGTATTCAATGCACATCGGATCTGCTGCCGGCAGACATCCTTGGCTACAGCTGGTTTGATCGGATAAAAGGGGAAATGATATTCAAGAAAGGTCCCATCCATCATCAGATCATCTTGGCGGATGAAATCAATCGGGCTACACCCAAAACCCAGTCATGTCTGTTGGAAGCGATGGAGGAGAATCAGGTCACGATTGACGGTGTCACCTACCCCATGGCTTATCCCTTCTGGGTCATTGCCACCCAGAATCCGGTGGAATTCGAAGGGACGTTTCCCCTGCCGGAAGCGCAGCTGGATCGTTTCTTCCTGAGGGTTTCCATCGGCTACCCATCAGATATTGCTGAAGAACTCAAGGTGGTCTATCATCGCAGAGGAGGATCCTATCCGATGCCTCAGGCGATTATCAATACCAGCACCCTGAAAGCACTTCAAAATCAAGCAGATCAGGTTTCAGTGAGCCCGGAGCTTGAAAAGTATATCGCTGAAATTGTTCGCGCAACCCGTTCCCATTCATCGGTCAGTCTCGGCGTCAGCCCTCGGGGGACCATAGCGTTATACAGGGCTGCAAAGGGTTGGGCCCATATCGCAGCGAGGGAATGGGTGCAGCCGGAGGATATCCGGAAACTGGTCCTTCCTGTATTGGGTCACAGGATCCTGATTACTCCGGAAGCCCGTTACAGGGGAGAGACAATCGGTAAGATCCTGATGGACATCATCAATCAGGTTCCGATTCCATTGGTGGACCCTCATGAATACAAACGCTAAAGTCCTTGCGGTTGGAGGTGCCTTGATTTTATTGTGGGCTGTTCTCACTGGCGCAGCCATCGCCTGGAGATTGTTTTTCATGTGGGGCTTACTGATCATCCTGCTGCAGCTGATGCTTCATTACTGGGCCGCAAACCTGTCCTGCTCAGTGGAACTCATCGCAAAAGGTGCGAGTCATGAGGGGAATTTCGAAATAACTTATGTGTTCGCCAATAATGGGTTGATTCCAATTCCCTGGTGTCAGGTAACGATCCATTTGGACAAGGAGCTGGGATCCCACTCGATCTCGCCCGAAGCCATGTCCTTTTCAGTCAGTGAGATCAAAGCGATCCGGAAACAGTTCCAATGCCCAAAGCGAGGCGTATATTCCCTCGGGGGGGCAACTGTGATGTTTCAGGATTTACTGGATTTGAGAGGGAAACTGACTCATTATGACAAGCAGATGACCGTAGAGGTTTTTCCGCATAAATATCCTGTAGAATCCTTATTGAGGTCCGGGAGAGATGAAGGAGGAGCCCTTCGGGGGAATTGGCCTGCCGAACAGGACTACACCAGCATTAGCCGGATCCGGAAGGCACTTCCTCAGGAGCCTACCCGACATGTACACTGGAAAGCCAGTGCCCGTACAGAGGAGCTTCAGATACTGGAATACGAAGCTCGGAGACGTTTCGGAATCACCATTGTTCTGGACAGCTGTGAAGCAAAATACGCCAAGGACAAAGACGGGCGGATTGAAGATCGGTGCGTGGAGGTTGCTGCGGGCCTAGTGAGTCATTGGATTTCCCAAGGCTTTGAGGTGAATCTGGCGACAGGTGCTGGTGTGTTGCTGCGACTGAAGGGAGTGGACTCGCTGGACACAGCGATGAGAGCATTGATGGTATTCCGACCTCTTGATCCGGATCCGATGGACCATGTCCTGTCAGGACTCCTGGCAGACAGGTATCGAGGGTCCGCCTTTCAAGTCGTGACGCCCGGACTGTCTGTGAAAGAGGCGTTTTCAGTCTTGAAGGCTCAGCCTGGAACTGCTTCGGTCTTTCAGGTAGGTGAGGATCCGGTCGCTGTTTTTGAATCACTGCCGATTGTCAGAATTCCGATTTAGGTGACTGCGGAGGCATTATGGACCCAAGGCCATTGAAAGCGAATATCACTGCAGGACTTTCCGGAATGCTGATGGTCCTGGCGGTTTCTCATATTTTCATCCGATCCGCCTACCTGACAGGACCGGCTTATATTGCGTGGATCTGGGCAACTTGTATTGGTCTAGTGATCCTGATGCCGCAGGACATGAAACCGAGCGTCCGAATCCGGGATGGACGCCTTATGGGGACCGTGGCTGTGATCCTCGGCCTTGTGGCTTCCTTGATACCAGTGGTGCAGGCTGCCGAAGGATTGTCGTTGGGCATCCTGGTTTCACGAGCTGTTGCGGCAGTGGGCCAATTGACAGCCTATCTTTCGGGAACCCTGCCGGTTATACCGGAGAACCTGATTGGCGTGGGGATGCACTGGATTTGCGGAGGAAGTGCCCTGATGTTTCTGTGGGTCAGGCGCTGGGAGTATCAAAGCGTGATTTTGGCTGCGGTGCTGGCGTTAGGGTGCATTCGCTGGAACCAATATGTACCCGACATGGAGGCCCCATTGATCCGCCTGGCGCTGGTCTGGTGCATATCAGCTTCCATGCATGTCGCACCGGATCAGCCTGCGTCTTCGGGCCGTTATGGAAATCTGGGAAGATTCTATGTTTCCGTTTTGTTGGCTTTAGGTGTTTATTCTGGATCATTTGCCCTGGAAGCCCTCTTTCCACTGGATTCCCTGAACCAATGGATAGGCAGTCGGCTGCCGGTCCAGGATCTGTACCGAAACGAGTATACACAGTACGGCCCGGTGGGGTTCCGATTGGAGGATACACTATGGTATCCGCTGCGTACACGTTTGGGTGGGGCTGTCACCTTGACGAAGGATCCGGTCATGGAGGTAAGATCCAGCCGCCCGGGTCTTTATCTGAGGGGAATGGTCAAGACCACTTACACCGGACAGGCCTGGAATTCAGATCCCATGGCGCTTAGCCCCTTTGAGGAAGGTACTCACTTTCAGGGAAGAGACCCCTTTGTCCTGACGATTCATCCCCTTGATCCTCAAGATCGAACCATCTATGCCCCGTTGAACTCGGACCGGATCCTATCGGACAACCGCAAAATCCTAATGGGAAATGAGAGCCTTTATCGCTTTGGATTTCAGCTGTTTCCGGACAGACAGACTTCATACCGTGTGGAAGGATACCTGACGGGAAACGAAGTGCCCGCGTTGATATCGGTAGTGCCATATTTACAGCTGCCAGCAATCTCCAGTGATCTCAGAAAACTGACGATGGAGATCACCGGCTCCCTGGGCTCCGATCTTCAGAAGATGGAACGGCTGCAAAACTGGCTGCGAACTAACGGTCGATATAGGCTGGACGTGAATTCACCCGATCCTTCCCGGGAATTTGTCGAGCAGTTCGTTTTAGGGAGCCGGGAAGGGTATTGTACCTATTTTGCCACATCGCTGGCAGTGATGGGGCGTGTGGCCGGAATTCCGACCCGATATGTGGAAGGCTACCTGCTCCCGGCACAGACCACGGGCAGACAGACATACCTGGTGACGAGCGACCGGGCTCATGCATGGGTTGAGGCGTATATCCAAGACCAAGGCTGGGTCGTTTATGAACCCACACCTGTCTATGGCCTTGATAACAGCGCAGATGCGAGTGCATCGGGTGTAACGGATCTCCAGGAAACTGAAAAAGATAACGGTGACGCAACTGTGCAGGTAATACCGGAAGTCGTTCCGCTCCCGTTTTCCGGAAAACTTCCTATTATCGCAGGGGGACTTTTCATGGTGCTCCTTCTGCTTTTTGCAATACGCGCTGTCTGGGTTGAACATATCTGGAGAAACGGTGTGGCGGGTTCTCAGGGCCAGTTGTGGCAGCTGTACAGTATCCTGTCGGTCCTGATGCTTATCGCACCGGCTCTAAAGGGACTTTCACTGCCGACTGAACAACTAAAGGCAGCAAGTTCAATTTTTACATTCAGAGCGTTTGACTCCCATGATATAATAGGAGATGCCAATCGTCTGCTGTATGGAAAACAGCCGGACGACTCAGGTGGATTCAGGGAACTCCTGATGGAATCCTGGCAGTACTTCCGGGACCGACATGGAACAGTGACGTATCTGTTCGCCCGTTATGGATCCCTGGTACTTTTCGACAGCTACTATCCTTTAATTAGATACAGGAAAATCAGAAAGGAAGTCTATCATGGAGCGGATCAGCCGCACACCCCCGCACAATCTTGAAGCCGAACAATCCCTTCTTGGAGCAATGATCCTGGACAAGGATGCCATCGGGGACGGCACGGAAATTGTCAAACCGGAAGACTTCTACAAGGATGCTCATCGGGAAATTTTTGAAGCCATCATCGACCTGTATAATCTTAATGAACCTGTTGATCTGATTACCCTGTCCAATGGCCTTGAAGCAAGAGGCGTATTGACCCGGGTGGGAGGGATCGGCTATCTCAGTGACCTCACTTCTGCAGGGGCTGCAGCGACCAACGCCCGTTATTACGCGAAAATCGTAGAGGAAAAATCGATCCTGAGGCGACTGATCCGTGCTTCATCCGAGATCGTTGAAAAAGGATATGGCGCTGAGGATCCAGCTGCTTTGCTTGACCTTGCAGAGACAAGAATTTTCGATATCTCTCAAAAGCGTTCAAAGGATGGATTCGTACAGATTCAAAGTGTACTGATGACAACATTCGATCAGATTGAAAACCTCTACCTGACAGGCAGTACCACTACCGGATTATCTTCCGGATTCATCGATATCGATCAGAAGACCGCTGGTCTGCAGCGTTCAGACCTGATTCTGATCGCAGCCCGGCCATCCATGGGTAAAACAGCTTTTGCCATCAACGTTTGCCAGAATGCAGCTCTTCACAGCAACGCCACTGTGGCTATCTTCAGCCTGGAAATGTCCAAGGAACAGCTTGTCCAGCGTATGCTCAGCGGTGAAGCCCACATTCCCATACAGAATCTCAGGACAGGCCGTTTGGAGCCTGAGGACTGGCCAAAACTAGTGAACGCAATGGGTCCGCTTTCAAAAGCAGGTGTTTATATCGACGATACCCCTGCCATTACAGTGACAGAGATGCGTGCCAAGTGCAGACGCCTTAAAATGGAAAAGGGACTGCAGCTTATCATGATCGATTATCTGCAGCTCATGTCCGGCGGAAGCAAGGTTGAGAGCCGTCAGCAGGAGATTTCTCAAATATCCAGGAACCTGAAGGCCCTGGCCAGAGAAATGGACTGCCCGGTCATTGCTCTTTCCCAATTGTCCCGTGCTCCGGAGCTCAGGGCTGACCATCGTCCGATACTGTCGGACCTCCGTGAGTCCGGCGCGATCGAACAGGACGCCGATGTGGTCATGTTCCTGTATCGCGACGAATACTATTTTCCGGATTCTGAGAAAAAGAGTATCGGTGAAGTCATAATAGCCAAACAGAGGAATGGCGAAACCGGCACCGTGGACCTTGCCTGGCTGGGTCAATATACAAAATTCGCCAATCTGGACCGCCATCACGGTTAAGGAGCAGAAGTGTGGAAAATGAACACCGAATCATTATCGATGAACTGAAGCCGGAGGACATGCCGGGGTTCCTCAAGTGGGGCCATCATACGGATCTGAGGTTCCTGCATTATGATTTTCCCGATATACCGGAATCCCAGCTTATGGACTGGTACCACGCCAAGAAAATCCCTGTTTTCAGATGGTTGTACGGGGCTAAGGATTCTGATGGAGCATTGCTCGGCTATATGACTGTCAAACATATCAACCGTCTGTTCAGGACTGCAGAGCTGGGTATCGTTTTCGATCCGGGGCGCTTGGGGCAGGGATATGGCACCCAGTCCATGATTGCCTTCCTCAGGCACTATTTTTTCAAGAAGAACATGCGGGAGATCCACCTGCGGGTCGCCACGTTCAATGGCCGGGCAAAGAGGGCTTATGAGAAGGTGGGATTTGTGGAGTACCAGATCCGAAACGAAGCATTTGAAGAGCAGGGCAGGAATTTTGAACTGATCCTCAATTATCCCAACGACTTCTTCATGGACGGTAACGTTCTTATGACGGAGTTTTGTCTGATGAGAATGACCTCGGAACAGTATATGGCTATTTACGGGAAATAAGGGTTGCCCCCTTTATGGAAAGGGGTATAATGTAAAGAGATAGAAGCCAACAGCCAACACATGCGGAGGGAAACCATGGAAGTTACAAAAGATATGATCATTGCCGATGTACTGATGAAGGACCGGGCTCTGGCCCCCATCTTCATGAGCCACGGCCTGCACTGCCTTGGATGTGCTGCAGCCAATATGGAAACCATTGAAGAAGCGGCATCTGTTCACGGCATCAATGCCGATGCATTGATCAGCGACTTGAATGCATTCCTGGCAAAAAATCAAGCGGAGTAATCCCAGCCCCCAGTAAAATGGGGGCTGACTTACCTTCCTATTGTCGACCTAAAACAATTAATTAGTTGACAATACTGCCGAATTCCATTATTCTGAGAAAAAGAAATTCGGAGGATCGCATGAAACCAAGGGATATAATACTCATCGCAATGTTCGCTGCACTGACCGCCATAGGCGCATTCATCAAAATAGAGACGCCGTTCGTACCCTTCACACTGCAGTATCTGTTCTGTGCATACAGCGGAGTTCTCCTGGGATTTCGAAAAGCAATGGCTTCACAGCTCCTTTATGTAGGGATCGGCCTGATCGGCATCCCGGTTTTTACAAAGGGAGGAGGCCCTGCTTATGTTCTGCAGCCTACGTTCGGCTATCTGATAGGTTTTATTTTATGTGCTGCGGTCATAGGAGCGCTGGTTGAGAGAAACAGGAAACTGACCTTCACTAACCTCATGCTTCCCATCCTGGCGGGATTGACTGCGGTTTATGTCTGCGGTGTTCCCTATCTGTATGGAATTGTGAATTTCTACATGGGAAAAACCATGCCTTTTTCCGCTGCCGTGACAGCCGGGTTCACACCGTTCATCGTACAGGATATCCTGATGAGTGTCCTCGTTGCCATAACGGCCTTGAAGGTGATTCCTATCCTGCGAAGGGCTGGACTGATCGGTGAACTTGGAAAGTAAAATTTAAGCATTTTGAAGTGAGGCGGTTCTGTAAAGGACCGCTTTTTCTATGCGAACAAAAAACGAGCATTCCGGCTAAACATTCGGATTCCGTTGACTGCCTCCTCCAAACCTGATAGACTTGTACTGAGTTTTCAGCAGGTGCGTAAATCCGTAGAAGATAAGGAAAGCAGGTGCGGTCATATGTCAACAGTAGTTGTGGTAGGCTCCCAATGGGGAGACGAAGGTAAGGGGAAAGTCATCGACTTTCTTGCCAAGGAAGCAGATGTTGTGATAAGAGGGCAAGGGGGAAACAATGCCGGCCACACAGTGGTGGTTGGTGATAAGAAGTACGCTCTTCACCTGATACCCTCTGGGATTTTGAACCCGAGCACGGTCAACCTTATCGGAAATGGGGTTGTATTTGATCCTGAAGGTTTCTTCAATGAGATCGACCAGCTCTCCGCAAATGGGGTGGATACAAAATCCATCAGAGTCAGCGACAGAGCTCACCTGATTTTCCCGTATCATAAAGAAATCGACCGTCTGATGGAGGAAGCCCGTGGCGATAACAAGATCGGGACCACTCAAAAGGGGATCGGTCCCTGTTATATGGATAAAGTGGAACGGACAGGCCTCCGGATATGTGATCTGATGGAAGTGGACTCCTTTCGCCAGAAGGCATCATACCTGATCCAGCAGAAAAACATATTCATGGAAAAGATGTATGGTGCTGCGCCCATGGACGCGGACAGCATCATCACCCGATATCTCGAGCTTGGAGAAAGACTTAAGCCGTATGTTGCAGATACCGGGGTTATTGCCCATGAAGCAGTCATAGCCGGAAAGAAGGTTCTGTTGGAAGGGGCTCAGGGTACCCTGCTTGATGTGGATCTTGGAACCTATCCATACGTCACCAGCTCTCACCCCACCTCAGGTGGATTCACGATAGGGTCAGGAATCGGACCCAACCGGATAGAAACCGTCATCGGCATCACCAAAGCCTACACGACCCGAGTCGGCAAGGGGCCGTTTGTAACGGAACTGGAGAATGCTACAGGTGACAGGATCCGTGAAGCCGGGCATGAATACGGTACGACAACCGGCCGGCCACGGCGCTGCGGATGGCTGGACCTGGTCGTGGTCGATTACGCCTCAAGAGTCAACGGCATGACCGGTATCGCCCTTATGCTCCTGGATGTTCTGACAGGATTCGAAGAAGTGAAGATATGCACAGCTTACAGTGTGGATGGTCGTGAGCAACGGCATTTCCCTGCAAGCCTGGAGCTGCTGGACCGCTGTGAGCCTGTTTATACAACGCTTCCGGGATGGACAGAGGATATCTCCGAAGTAAAATCATACGACGAACTGCCGGACGCGGCAAAGGCCTACGTCCAGTTCATCGAAAACCACCTGGGGATCCCCGCGCAGCTGATTTCAGTCGGCCCCAGAAGAGACCAGACCCTTGTTCGCGGAGTTTTCTTTAAATAGAATAAGAAGATGTTTTTCATAAAAAAAGGCAGCTGTGAGCGTCGGAAAGATTTCCGTGCTTGCAGCTCCCTCTTTTGTTTGTGTCTATTCCCAGCGTAGAGCCTTACCATAGACTTCCATCAGCTCAAACGAGGTGACCGTCTGGGCAGATACACGTTCCACATAGGTCCGGACCATCTCGGTGGGCGGGAGATTGGTGGAGAAAATCATCTTTTTCTTGTTCATGAGTCTTGAATTAAGGATGTTGAAGAACTCGACATTCGTGAAGGTGTTTGCCAGTTCCGTACCCAGATCGTCCACGATAAGAAGGTCGCAGTCATAAATCATCCGGTATGCGCTCTCGGCGTCAGGGTTTTCCCGGCGTCCGAACTTGTAATTCTCCATCGCTTCAGCGATTCGGAACGATGTTTGATAGAGTACGGTATATCCTTTATCCAGCAATGCTCTAGCCACACAGCTGCACAAAAATGTCTTACCCAGGCCGGTATCTCCGTAAAAAACGAGATTGGGCTCCGCATAGGATTCGAACTGATCGATGAAACGACGGGCCACAGTGCCTATATGGCGGATGTTTTCCCGAGGGCTGCGGTCCTTGCCTGGAACCGGAGTATCGGAAAACAGATTGAGATTGAAGGTGCCGAAATGCTGGTCCTTCAGGAGAAGGCCCAGGTTTGAAGCCTGGTAGGCCCGGTCTATCATCTTTTGCCTCAGACAGCGGCACGGGTTGTTGTCTGGAGTATAGCCTGTATCCATGCATAGCTGGCAGCGGTAGGTCAGCTCAAGGAATTGGTCACTGAGCCCCTGTTCAGCCAACAAACGTGAACGCTCTTTCTTGAGAGCATCCAACGTCGTACGGATCTCCTGAGTACCTTTCTGCAGATCCTCAGGATGCTTCAATACCCATCTGGCGATATCCATACCGACCTGATTCATCTGACGGTCTATCTCTGCAATTCGCGGAATCCTATGATAGACTTCATCGGTCCGATGGTGAAGCTCTGACTGCGCCTGTTCCCTGAGCCGTGAATATTCCTGCAGTATTTCCCTTGATACACGGTTCTTCATCATTCGCCTCCGCCGGTGGTTTTTCTGGTTTTTCTATTCTGTATCAGGGCGTCCAATTCAGACTCATTCAGCTTTGAAAGTCGTCCTTCGAAATTGTGAAATCGATTAGGCTTGGAATTCTTAGCAGGTGCGGTCTTAGGCTTTTCCTGACGGGGCTGCGGCTGTGTGGGATTTTCAGGATTCTGATCGCACCAGCTCCTGACCACCGTACCTGTGTATTTTATGTTGCGGATATTCTTCTCGCGGACCACGAACTCGAAAGCCTTGACAATGCCTTGGGGTTCAATTGGAAGTGCATCGATCCACCCCAGAATCTCCAAGCAGTCATTGGGCTCCAGGGGGCGGCCCATCAGGGCTTCGATATCCTTGAACATTTTTTTGAGAACGGGTTCCCTCAAGGATTCAGTCAACCGTTCCGTTGAAGGAGCCTTAGGCCGTTGCGGGGCTTCGTGGCGCGGCTTGAAATTGTTCTCAACATACAGCTGACGCAATGAGATGAACTCAACTGAGAAAACCTGAGGATCATTTGGACTGATATCGATCTTTTTGATAAGACCCCGGTCTTCCCAGAATTGCCATGCGTCCAACACTTCCTGGATGCTAAGTCCAAGGTGCCTGGCCAGAGCCTCATGGCCGAAGCGGGCGTGAGCCTCTGGATCACAGGCGTAGCGATAGCCTAACAGATACACTTTAAGTGCATTACCCTCCGCCATGGGGAGGACTTCCGTCAGAAATATATTCTCAATGGCTGTCGTTTCGAGGTCAAGAGCCGGTTTTTGCTTTTTAAAAGCCATTTTATGTCACTCCTTTGTCTATGCACAGTCATTATATCAGTGTCAAAGGGGAGGAGGAAGTGGATAAGAGGGATAACTCTGTGGATAACTTCTGTTTCAGTGGGGATTATCCACAAATTAATGTGGGTTACTGACCAATAATCCAGAGTTTTCAGGAGTCACAGGTGCATCCATGAAACGTTCACAATCATAGGGGGTGCCAGGAATGAGGTTTTATGATATACTGTTTTCGAATCTGCGGTAATATGCCCCGCGCCGCATGATCATCAAATCAAGGAGGATCCAATGGAACGAGAGCAGTCGGTAAATCTTATCACTACGATTAAAGTCAAGGCAGATGCCATGCTTCAATTCCTGAAAAAACCAGGAAAATCCGTTGACTTGAACAGTGTTGATCAAGTTAGGAAGACTATGATGGCAAGCCTTCACCATACATACACACAGATCACATCGTCCGGAAAAGCGGCAATTGGAAAGCTGATGAGTTCTGATTGGCGTACTGCCGGAAATTTTGTTAAGGACAATAAACCGTTAGCGGTGGCAGGATCCTGTCTGGTGATTGTATCGCTGGTGGGAGTCTATTCTTTTGTCAATATCGATCAAAATCTCTTTGGGCCTAAACAGGTGGATTTTCTTGTCGCGAGCACTGCGGCTAACCAAGCTGTGAAGGTGAATGAACTGACTCTGGAGAATATCAGTAATGTCAATTCAGCCCGTCGTATCGGCATCACTGGTTTCAGCATCTTCGCAAACGATAAAGCAATTGGGTTCGCATCCACTCTTACGGAAGCCAATCAAATTCTTGATGAACTGAAGAAAACATACACGGTTGAGGGTTCAAAGGAAACATGGTTCGTCGAAACGGTTGAAATAAAGCCGGACCGTCTCGATGTTGTGAGATTCGACGGAAGCAGATCCTTAGAAGAAGCCGTGCAGCAGATCGCAAGAGGAACGACCGAAGTTAAGGAGCATGTGATCCAGGATGGGGAAAACCTCTGGCTGGTGGCAAAAAAATATCAGGTATCCATGGATACTTTGATTTCGGCCAATCCGAGCATAGATCCGGAAAATGTGAAAATCAACCAGAAACTCAGTCTGGTGGTCCCAAAACCCATGATTTCGGTAGCGTGCAAAGAAGTGAAAGAATACAACGATATCATTCCATTTGACGTCGCATATGAGGAATCAAGCGGCATGTATAAGGGTGAGTCAACATTAAAGCGTGCCGGTGTACAGGGTGAACGGTTTGTGAAGGCGGAAATCATCCTTGTGAACGGTAAAGAAGTCGAGCGGAATATTCTTGAGGAGAAGATCAGCAAGAATCCGGTAGGTAAAATCGTCGTTCAAGGGACGAAGATCCCACCGCCGAAGATCGGCAGCGGCACCTTCGTAAGACCCACTTCCAGAGGGATTGTCACATCACGCTACGGAGGCCGTTGGGGACGGATGCATGAGGGGATCGACCTTGGTCTTCCAATCGGGTCACAGATCAAGGCTTCTGATGGCGGTCGTGTGACATTCAGCGGGTACAAGAACGGGTATGGTCTTTGCGTCATAATCGATCATGGCAGCGGCGTTACAACACTGTACGGGCACTGCAATCAGCTGCAGGTGAAACAGGGTCAGTCAGTATTCCAGGGACAGGCCATTGCAAAAAGCGGCAACTCAGGCCGCAGTACCGGTCCGCACCTGCACTTTGAAGTCCGAAAGAACGGAAATCCGGTTAATCCGGCGAAATACGTGAGATTTTAAATTAGAAACCCGGCCCCTGGCCGGGTTTTTATCATGACAGGGTCCTTGGATAATCCGGTTTTCCTTGCCAACCCCTGCTGAAATTGAGTAAGATAAGAGTGATCCTATAATCCGGATGTATTATGAACGGAGGAAAAAAAATGAACAGAAAGATCCTTGTGGTTGACGACGAAAAACCAATTTCAGATATCATATTGTTCAATCTTCAAAAGGAAGGTTATGATGTGAGTGTTGCATTTGATGGAGAAGAGGCTCTCAAGGTAGCCTACCAGAGCCAGCCTGACCTGATCCTTCTGGATGTCATGCTGCCTAAGCTGGATGGCTTCCAGGTGCTGCGGCGCTTGCGTGAAGCATTCAATACGCCCGTGATCATGCTGACTGCACGGGAAGAAGAGGTTGATAAAGTCCTGGGGCTGGAACTTGGGGCGGATGACTATATCACAAAGCCCTTCGGCATGCGCGAGCTGATGGCACGGGTCAAGGCCAACCTCCGCCGCATCGATGTCGATGGAGGCAGTGGCGAACAATCCTCCGGAAATACCATCCGTTCAAAGGAACTGTTCATTGATCTGGACAGGTATGAAGTGAGAAAAAGCGACCAGGTCATTGAGTTGACGCTTCGTGAGTTCGAACTCCTTCGTTTCCTGGCGACTCAGGAAAATCAGATATTCACCCGGGAACAGCTATTGAAAGATGTATGGGGTTATGAGTATTTCGGGGATATCCGAACAGTGGATGTGACGGTCAGAAGGCTGCGTGAAAAAATAGAAGAAGATTCCAGCAATCCCCATTTTGTAATGACCAAAAGGGGTGTGGGGTATTATTTCAGGAGATCCTAAATATGTTCAAAAGCATTCGCTGGAAATTCATAATCATCTACTTTATGCTGGTCTTCATAGCCATGATTATTTCCGGCGTATTCATCATCAAATACTTTGAGCAATATCAACTGGATAACATCGAGGCTCAACTTGAAGACCTTTCTGAAAAACTACTGCTGCCCCAGCTTTCCGAAATGGAGTCGCTTGAGCTCCAGGGAGCCGCAGTACAGGAAATCATCCGTCAGAACCAGGTCGTTGGGTTTCGGGAAGAGGTTTATGTCATCAGCGGTTCGGCAAACCGCATAATCGCTACCAGTACGGACAATACCGGCAGGAATGCAAGCGAGGTGCTTGGCAACGGTTATGGTCTGTTCGTGCAGAGCCTGAACGGGAAAACAGCCAAATTGCCGATCATGAACAAGCAGCTTCGTACATCGGACATGGCGGTTCCGATCATTCACGCTGGAAAGCAGACGGGTGTCCTGTATCTTCGCTATGACCTCAATGAAACCTACAAGACTCTGGATCAGTCAAAAATCATCATCCTGCAGGCAACCGCACTTGCCCTTTTCATCACAGTGATACTCGGTTATATCATCGCGAAGAGTGTAACCGAACCCATCAACGCCGTAACAGAGAAGGCGTCAAAAATGGCTCAGGGTGATTTTGATCAGGCAGTGGATGTGCGCTCCGACGATGAGATAGGAAAATTGGCAGAAATGTTCAATCATCTGACAGGAAAGCTCAAGGCCACACTTGGGGAGATGTCTCAGGAAAAAGGCAAGCTTGAGGCCATTCTGAATTATATGGCTGATGGTCTCATAGCCGTGGATCAGACTGGAGCAATACTGCACATAAATCCTACGGCGCGCAAGCTTTTCGGAATACCTGAATCAGGACATAATGAACTCAATTATGATTCGCTGATCAGACCCTTGAATCAGGAGCTGACGATTCAATCAGTCATCGCTCGAAATGAAGACTGGATCGGCAACGAGGTGCTGGAATTCACAGATGCTGTCTATATGGTAGGATTTGCGCCGTTCAAGAACGAGGAGGGCGAAAAGATCGGACTGGTATTCCTATACCAGGATGTCACAGAACAGCATGAACTTGATCGGATGCGCCGCGAGTTCGTCGCTAATGTATCACATGAGCTAAAGACCCCATTGACCAGCATTAAAAGTTACACCGAGACGCTTCTGGACGGAGTTCTTGAAGATCCGGATACTGCCCGTCAATTCCTCAATGTTGTTGATCATGAGGCCGACCGCATGACGCGTCTGGTTCGGGATCTGCTGCAGCTGTCTAATTTCGATGCCAACATCATTCAATTCGATCGTGAATATCACGATTATGTCGATCTGTTTAGAAAAACAATTGGAAAGCTCGAGGTTACGGCGCGGAACAAAGGGCAGATTCTCAGTCTGGTGAGCGCTCCTGAAGCGCTGGTTGGATATTTTGACTACGACAGGATCGAACAGGTTGTTCAGAACATCGTCTCAAACGGCCTGAAATATACGCCGGATGGGGGGCAGATAGCACTCAAGACCTACGCCGAAGAGGATATGATGGTACTTGAAGTCAAGGATAACGGGGTTGGAATTCCTGAGCAGGATATCAACCGGATTTTCGACCGTTTTTATCGGGTGGATAAAGCCCGGTCCAGAAATCTCGGCGGTACAGGACTTGGCTTGGCAATTGCAAAAGAAATCGTCCATGCGCATAACGGGTCAATTCACATCACCAGCGAATTGAATCAGGGTACGCTTGTTCGGATTGTAATCCCTTTGGAGTTGTCATAATGTCACGGGGTTTTAAACCCTTTGTAACGGTGTTGTAATAATCCTCTGTTATACTTGTCATAAGAAAAACAGCGGGAGGATTAGGCATGTACCGTAAAATCGGCCTGATCGCGTGTGTATGGGCTCTGGCCTTGAGTATAGGCTGCGGAGTTTATGCAGATGCTGCACCACAAGTAAATACTGCGAAAACCATCGAAATTCTCAAGCCGGAGGTGGGCTCCGAAGGGGATGTGCTTCTTAAAAAGGACACCCTCTATGTGAATCTGCGCCTGTCAGGGGATTCCGCTGTCTATATGAGTCTGTACCGGATTGATCCGGGCTTCTATCTGGGAAGCCAGACCTACACCGACGCTTCAATTCCCGGCGGCGACTTCACTAAGATGACTGATAGGCAGAAAACGGATTACAGACGCGCGGTCTACACGAGAAAGAACGTGATTGAAGCGCAGCAGAGTGACGCTCGCGCTGAATACGTCAGCACCCTTGCTCAGGTGAAAAAGGAATTTGGCGATACCGGTAAGATGCAGGCATTGAAAGCCTCCGGTGACATGACCGCCGCTCAACTGACACTATATGAAAAATACTACAAAGCATATACCGACTACAACCAGAAGAAAAAAGAATACAGAGCTGTCAAGGCGCTGTATAATAAGGTGTTTACCCGAACAATCTATGGTCCTGCAGAAGTGAATCCGACTGAAATCCTTCGGACATACCAGACCGAAATACAGGGCGTGAAACCCGGGACATACATTCTGTCTTTTTCAGCAAGGTCGGATGGGTCAAAAATTCTGAAAACACTGGAATTCAAAGGAGAAACCTCCGAAAACGCAGTGGAAAAGATGCTTGATGCACTTCCAGAGAGTCGCAGCAACTTGTTTGCAACTCCCGTGCAATAGTTAATGGAGGCAGTTCATGACACGAGAGCAGCTAAAATCCCTGACTCTGGTGGCCTTGTTTGGTCTTTGCACCATTCTTGTCAGTCAGATTTGGAACGGAGTTTCGATCACCCGATTGAAATCGACAGCTGATTTTTTTCAAAGTTCTTATGCAACTGAACAGATTTCTAAACTCATCTACCCCCAAAGTTATGTTATAAACTTTGGGGGTGGTTCTCATACCGCGATGTTCTCTGACAACTATGGAATCTGGCTTACAGCCAAACCAAGCATCCACTCGTTCATATCCGGAAAATTCACTGAAAAGCAGATTACGAAGGACGAATGGCAGGAAAAGAACAGGTTCAGATCCGTTCGTTTTGAATTTCCCGTGTCATTGACGCCGGATCAGTTCCTTCAACTGTCAGGATCTGAAAGCATATACTCCGGTAAGATTACAGCAATGGACAGCATACTGATCAGTACGACGGAACCTGAAGCCCTTTACATCGGTGATAGGGAATCAGGGCACTATTATGTCCTGATCGGTAAACCAAGCTCCATCGATTTTGAAAGCAGTTTTAAAGAAGTAGAGCGAAATGCGGAATCAGAATTTGAAACTGTCGAAGAGCATTATCGCATCAAAGAGATTCTTAAGACACCAGAAGTCACTCAATTCAATGAAAACACCGTCATGGTACCGCGTTTTGAGATCAAGCCCCGTCCTATTCTGAGGATAAGGGGTGAGCTGCCGGATTCTTATGGTACGGAGGAAGCTCAGACCCTGATACGAAAAATGGCTGACAATATATTCGGAAATCAGTTCGCCTTTGTGAATCGTCTTGTGGATGTCAACGGCGCTATCGTATTTTTGTACGGATATGGTGAGAAGACGTTCCGGGTCCATCCCAATGGAGTAATGGACTATCAGGAAAAGCCGGATCCTGTTCTGGTCAATAAGAAGGTAGATTTTCTGAGTGCTTTGAACCAAAGCATCGCATTCATCGGGCGAATGGAAGAATACCCCGAAGGTCTTTTCCTTTCAGGTTACGCTCAGACACCAAATAGGCTGGGATACCGTTTCTTCTTCTCGTATCCTTTGGAAGGGATTCCTGTGGTATCCTCAGTTGACAGGGTACAGAATGAAGCACCTCTGGCTCAGGCGCCAATTGAGATTGAGATTCAAGGTGAGCAGATCATCTTTTGCCAGCGTCGGATCGGGTCTGTCGAAGCACTTCTTGATGTCACCCCGTTATGGGACCGGGTACTGAGCCTCGACGAAATCATCGTCAAGAATTATGATCGGATCCTACCGGTATATATGAGTCAATCAGGCGACAATGTAATGGATTCATCGATCCAGTACCGTTTACTTCAAAGCATCCGTTCAGTCCGATTGGTGTATTGCCAGAACAATGCGGGGGACCGTATGACTCCGGCCTGGGAAATCGACTTTGATGGTGTGATGGTATACTTCAATGTCTATGATGGCCGCATGATGGCCCAATCGTCTTAGGAGGTCGGGATGAACTGGAGCAAGACCAAATCAATCCTGATTATCGCACTGCTGATCACCAACGCCGTGATGCTTTGGTATCTGTACTCTGAAAAGCGGCTTCAGGATAATCACTCCATATCGGACGCAATGGTATATCAGGACGTGCTGACCGTTTTGAAGGATCGGAACATACAGGTAGCATTCAAGGGGATGCCTAAAACGGAAGGCATACAGGCTGTGGAAGCATCCTATCAGACCTATGACCTTGAGGCGCAAGCGCCCCGTTTCCTTACTGGAGAATCCACACTTAATTTCGAGGGGACAGAAGCACATACGCCTCAAGGCAATCTCAGAATCATCGATGGGATCCAACTCGTCTATGAGAACAGGGATTTAGAGGAATCATCTATCGCCCCAGCAGAAGAGGAGGCTCTGGAAATGGCCCGGAAATTCCTCTCCGCCCATGGCTATCAGGTGGATGAGAATACGATCCTAAGCTCGGTTCGAGTTGTCGGTAAGGATATCGAAGTTGTTTTCAATCAACAGACAAGCCATCGTTTGATCGAGAACGGCGTGATGCGACTGGTTGTCGCCGATAAGGGAATACGGTCATTCGAACGCACCTGGCTTCGGATACTCAAGGTCAGAGAGATGACCTATGAAGTGATTCCACCGGGCAGGGCCCTGCTGAAGCTTTCTGAAACGATACCGGATGAACCGACTGCGGCTCAGCCGGTAGTGATTACCGGCATGACATTAGGTTATAAATTGGATACAGATGCTCTGATCACGGATGTGCTTTCTGGAGATCTATCGCCGTACTGGCGGTTTACTACCCGGAACGGCATCACTTATTCTATTGAGGCGCTACAGTAATGGACCGGTGCAATATGCATCAGTGAGGTAACCATGCCAATACATTTTTGTTCACTTGCCAGCGGCAGCAGCGGCAACAGCCAGTTCATAGCATCCGATCACACAAGACTTCTTCTGGATGCGGGACTGAGCGGTAAATACATCACGAATTCCCTGGATCATATCGGGGAATCGCTGAAGGATATCGATGCACTCCTGATAACCCATGAGCATTCGGACCATATCAAAGGGGCAGGCGTCATCTACCGCAAAATCAGACGTCCAATTTATGCGACCCAGGCTACCTGGGCGGCAATGCAGAGTAAGCTTGGCGAAATAGCACCGGAACACATACGGATCATCCAACCGGGAGAGCCTTTCGAAATTGGTGATATCCAAGTGAAGCCCATTGCAATATCTCACGATGCGGCCGATCCGGTCGCCTACGCCTTCGAAAATCTCCTTGCCCGAATGTGTGTCGCAACGGATCTGGGGCACTGTCCAGAATCCGTTCAGGAAGAGTTTCTGGAATGTGACCTTCTGATGCTGGAGTCCAATCATGATGTCAACATGCTGAAGATTGGCCCGTATCCATACTACCTCAAGCGTCGTATCCTCAGCGATGTGGGTCACTTATCCAACGAAACTGCAGCAATGGTGGTTACCCGGGCTGTCAAGGAGGGCCGCGTGCGCAATGTCCTTCTGGGGCATCTCAGCAAAGAGAACAATCTGCCGGAGCTGGCTTATGAAACGGTAGGAAGCATCGTTTCCGAAGCGGGGATACGGATTGGGGAGGACATCAACCTGGACCTCACCTATCGGGATCGGGTCGGCATGGTGTATCACATTCGCAAATAGGAGATTCCATGCATATTACGATCATCACAGTGGGGCGCATCAAGGAATCCTACCTGACAGAAGGGATCAAAGAATACACAAAGCGCCTTACCCGATACTGCAAACTTGATCAGGTGGAAGTGGCCGATGAAAAGGCGCCGGAGACCCTGAGCGAAAAAGAAATGGAACAGATAAAGGACCGGGAAGGGGAACGTATCCTAGCCAAAATCAAGGATACGGAATATGTTGCCGCCCTTGCGATAGAAGGAAAGCAGCTCAGTTCTGAAGAGCTCTCAGCAACCCTGAGCACCCTGTCCGTAACTGGAAAATCCGATCTGACATTCGTAATCGGAGGATCCCTGGGACTTTCTCAGGCTGTGTTGAAGCGGGCGGACATGAAGCTTTCGTTCTCTAAGATGACGTTTCCACATCAATTGATGAAAATGATCCTGGTCGAGCAGATTTACCGCGGATTCAGGATTATGAAGAATGAACCGTATCATAAATGACGAGTAGTGCGAGAAACAATACCTTTTCAAAACACCGAAAGCCTTGAAAACAAATTGTTGTATTTGTTTCAAAGGCTTGTTTTTTAGTAGTGTCATCAGTAAACTGCTCTTGCGGCTGTATGTTTCGAATTGCTCTGGAAGGAACTGAATATCAGATACACGGAAACTAAGTTCAGCCATATTGGTTCATTTATTATGTGGATTGGCTGTTTACTGTAGTTCGTTGAGTAATGCCAATCCGTCCATTCAGCATCGCGCTATTTCTGTGTTCGGTCTTTTGGTTTGCCAATCCAATACCCTGCGGGCCAAAAAAGGAGCGGATAGAGTGCTTTTACCCCAAAAGTTGAGTAGAGGGCCATTTCACCGCAGAGCATCAGAATACCAATCGCTTTCAGGACTTTGTGCGGAGTGTATTTGACCCAAGCTGCTCGAGCTTTAAGACGGTGAGTAAAGATGGTATAATTTGATGCGTATATGCAAAAGAATATGGATTTTTATAAAGGATTGAAGCAATCCTAATACAGCTTGGAGGTGAGCACCGGATGGATGATGGCATAGGAAATATAGAAGCATTCACGCATTGCCTGATCTGATATCAAAAACAAAATGGTTTAACAACGGTGGGTATTTGTCACAATTTAAATCCATGGCGGATTCAAATTGACTTATTACCTGCAAATACATTTAAGGAGGATAAAGAATTTGTTGACCAAAATTTTGTTGTTGGTATTCCTTGTGGTGCTGAATGCTTTTTTCGCCGCATCTGAAATTGCTCTGATATCCTTGAATGATAATAAAATAAAACTGATGGCTGAGTCCGGCAACAAAAAAGCAAAGATCCTAAAAGGACTGCTGGATGAGCCCAGTCGGTTCCTGGCAACGATCCAGATTGGCATCACCCTGGCAGGGTTTATGGCCAGCGCGTTTGCAGCTGAGAGTTTCTCCGGAGAACTGGCGGCTTACATCAAGCAAACTGGCGTGCCGCTTCCTGAGGCTTGGCTGAACACTTTTTCTTTGATCGTAATTACGGTGGTATTGGCATATTTCACACTTGTGTTCGGAGAATTGGTGCCCAAGCGACTGGCTATGAAAAGAGCAGAAGCCATCTCAATGGCGGCCGCCAAACCTCTTCACACGCTGTCGGTGATCACTTCGCCCTTCGTTAGGTTTCTAACCTTTTCAACAAACTTTTTTGTGCGGCTATTAGGTGTTAATCCTGATGAAGAGGATAAGGCCGTCACAGAAGAAGAAATCCGTATGATGGTGGACGTCGGCGAAGAAAAAGGCACTATCCATGAAAATGAAAAAGAGATGATCAACAATATCTTTGAGTTCAATAATAAGACGGTAACCGATGTAATGACGCATCGGACAGACATCTCAGCACTTTCCGTGGACTCAACCCTCGGTGAGGTATTGGATTTCATCAATAGAGAGAGATACTCCCGTATCCCGGTATATGAGGAGACCATTGATGATATTATTGGTGTGCTCCATGCAAAAGATATTCTGCAGTTTATCACGTTGAATGGGAATGCTGATAGCTTTGAGCTGAAGGGCTTAATTAGAAAACCATATTTTGTACCGACATCCAAGCGGATTGATATCCTGCTTAAGGAACTGCAAAGAGAAAAAACCCACATGGCTGTAATTTTTGACGAATATGGCGGCACCGAAGGAATCGTAACTCTTGAGGATCTGATAGAAGAAATTGTCGGCAATATCTTCGATGAAGATGATGAAGAAGAGCAGGATATTGATGAGCAATCTGAGAATGTTTTTGTTTTTAAGGGTTCTGTAAGTTTGGATGTTGTAGTGGACACGCTACATACCGAACTACCTATTGATATATTTGATACGATCAGCGGTTTTGTTATCGGGCAGTTGGGCAGAATGCCACAGAAAGATGAAAAGCCTACTATTGAGTATCGCGGATGGAATTTTATTGTTGAAGATATTGATGAAAAGCGGGTTGCCAAAGTCAGGGTACAAAAGGTTCCTTTAAAGACCGACTAAAGCAAGGAGTTCATTCAGAAGAAAATGAACAAGAATAGTGTGGAAGTCTGGACTGAGGAGGAACATGAAAAAAAATTGGCAGACTGAAGTGATATCTTAAATGCGTTTGAACCCTATCATAAGTGATGGCTGATTGGCTGGTTTAATGAAGACACCCATTCAACAAGGAGGCATCATGGCTAAGGATCGTATCTACGCAATGCGTGTTGCAAGTATCTACCCTCTGTATGTCTCGAAGGCGGAGAAAAAGGGGCGCACGAAGTCCGAGGTAGACGAGATCATCTGCTGGCTGACAGGGTACAGGCAGGATGAATTGGAAGCTTTGCTGGAAGGACAGACGGATCTAGAGACCTTCTTTGCGGAAGCGCCGCTGCTGAATCCTTCGCGGGCTCTAATCAAAGGCCTAGTCTGCGGTGTCCGAGTGGAAGACATTGAAGAATCAACAATGCGGGAAATTCGCTATTTGGATAAACTGATCGACGAGCTGGCCAGAGGGAAAAAGATGGAGAAGATACTGCGCACATAGTGATCCGGTCCGCTTCCCACTTCAGCACCGGTTCATTGAACAGGAGTTGACATTTTAGCGGGTCGGTGCTAATGTGAATCCATAGGTTGCAACTTAAGGATATTCAAAATTCAATATATCATAGTTTTCTAGGGTTCCGCAGTGCTTACTGGCTGGTCCGAGAGAAAACGCA
>CAZEHS010000034.1:0-26855 GCA_964511875.1 uncultured Peptostreptococcaceae bacterium | reverse complement strand
GAACTCTGCTGAACATGGTGCTGATCGGCGTTTTCATGGATCAACTCCTGAGTCTGGGCTTGTTTCCAGTTGTGACGCATTGGCTTCCTGGGTTCCTTGTGATGCTGTCTGGACTTCTTGTCATTTCTCTGGCATCCTATTTTTATATCGGCTCAGGTTTCGGAGCCGGCCCAAGGGACAGTCTGATGGTTGCTCTAACCCGTAAAACCGGCCTTGCAGTGGGTTTGTGTCGGGGTGGGATAGAATTGGCTGCGGTTATCGTCGGCTGGTTCCTTGGAGGTTTAGTGGGCATCGGGACAGTGGTTTCTGCCTTTGCTATAGGATTATGCGTACAGAGCACTTTTCGTGCTCTACGATTCGATCCTGCTGATGTGAGACATGAGACGCTGGATCAGACCTTTAAGGTGCTGATGGCAAAAAAACAGACCCCAATTTGAATTGGTGGTCTGTTTTCGTTTGACTTAATAATTTTTTGCAAGTACCTGGAAGTAGGCTTCGGGGTGATCGCAAACCGGACATACTTTGAGAGCAGCCAATCCTTCGTGGATATGACCGCAGTTGGCGCATTGCCAAAGGACTTTTTCATCCTTCTTGAACACTTTGCCTGTATTCAGGTTCTCCAAGAGCGCACGGTAACGCGCTTCATGCTCTTTTTCAATTTTCCCGACAGCGCTGAATAAGTATGCAATCTTGTCGAAGCCCTCGGCTTTGGCATCCTTCGCAAAATCTTCATACATGGTGGTCCATTCGTAATTCTCACCACCAGCTGCAGCTTCAAGGTTGGCTGCAGTATCGCCTACACCGTCATGAAGGAGCTTATACCAAATTTTTGCATGTTCCTTTTCATTCTCTGCAGTTTCAAGAAACAATTGGGCGATCTGCTCATAACCTTCTTTTTTGGCTGCACCGGAAAAGTATGTATACTTGTTTCTTGCCTGTGATTCTCCTGCAAATGCCGCCATCAGGTTAGCCTCGGTCTTGGTGCCTTTCAAATTACTCATATTCATCCTCCTCAGAAAATAACATTCTTATCATTTCTACCATCTTGAGCGCACTTTAAACATGAACATGAATGCCTCACAACAAGTGTAATCATATCATGTATATTCTCATTACACAATTAATAAATGGCCCGTGTCTGATACCTGGAAGTGCGAGGTTAGTTAAATGCGATAAAATCCTTTTTAAATGAAAGCATATATGGAAAATACGACACTATACATGTGTAACATCCCCTTTAAATCTGTTAATTTAATAGAGTGGAGGTGTTGAATATGACAAAGAAGAACATGATGGACAAGTTGGGTATAATAAATATCAAGAAAATTTATAAGAACCTTTCTGTTGCACGGCTTATTGAAATGGCGATTGACCGGGGAGAAGGTATTCTTACGTCCAATGGGGCGATGAATGTCAACACCGGGAAATACACCGGCCGTTCTCCTCTCGACCGATTCATTGTCGATACACCGGAGAATCATGATACGATCTTCTGGGGAAAAAGTAACCAACCCATGGATGAAGAGACCTTCTGGAGAATCCACTACAGGCTTACTGCATATCTGGAGGACAGGGATCTCTTTGTTTTCAACGGCTTCTGCGGGGCAGATCCAGAATACCAGGTTCCCATCACAGTCATTAACCAGTATGCATGGCAGAACCTGTTTGCCAGACAGATGTTTGTCCGCCCCACAGCAGAGGAACTGAAATCACATGAGGAAGAATTCACCATTCTCTGTGTGCCTGGATTCAATGCATTTACTGAAATTGACAAGACACGCTCTGAAGCCTTTGTAATAATCAATCTGGAGAAGAATATCGCGATTATCGGCGGAACCCGATACGCTGGAGAAATAAAGAAATCAATGTTCACTGTCATGAATTATCTGATGCCGGAACGTCAGGTTTTTCCCATGCATTGCTCAGCCAATATTGATTCTGAAAACAGAACCACCTTATTTTTCGGCTTGTCAGGAACCGGAAAAACCACACTGTCAGCGGATCCGGATAGCAGACTCATAGGAGATGATGAGCACGGCTGGAGTGATGCGGGAGTATTCAATTTCGAAGGGGGCTGCTATGCCAAGTGTATCGGCCTGTCGGAAGCTAAGGAACCTCAAGTCTGGAATGCTGTACGTTTCGGAACCGTGCTGGAAAATGTAGTTATGGACATGGATACAAGACAGCTGGACTTTGATTCTGATATATTCACGGAAAACAGCCGGGCTGCCTATCCTGTGGATTTCATACCAGGAGCAGTTCAACCGTCTGTCGGTGGACACCCTGAAACTGTGATATTTCTGACTGCGGATGCTTTCGGTGTGATGCCCCCAGTTGCAATTCTTACTCCTGAACAGGCGATGTACCACTTTCTTTCAGGCTACACCAGCAAGCTTGCTGGAACGGAAAGAGGCATTACTGAACCTCAGGCGACTTTCTCTACCGGTTTTGGTGAGCCGTTTCTTCCCAGGGACCCAATGATTTATGCAGGGATGCTTGGTGACAAGATACGAAGGCATCAGTCTTCGGTCTATCTTATAAATACCGGATGGACCGGCGGTCCGTATGGAGTCGGCAGCCGCATGAAGCTTGCTTACACTCGCTCCATGGTGAAAGCGGCCATTAATGGCACGCTGAAGCAGGGAGAGACTGTCATGGATCCGGCATTCGGCTTTATGATCCCAAAACACTGTCCGGGAGTGCCTGATTCGGTTTTGAATCCGAGGGATACATGGGCTGATGCTGCGGAGTATGATCATGCTGCTGCTGAGCTGGCCAAGAGATTCAGGAATAATTTCAAAAAATTCGACCGCGTTGAAGATGACATCATAGCGGCCGGTCCTGTAATCCAATTATAGGTAGAGGCCATGGATCCGCTCGACTAATGTTCAGATGGGGTAGAAATTCCACCTGAATCAAGGATCGCTTTATCATACATGTTATAATAAAAATACTATCAGTCTGTGGTTCAAATCAAGAGATGAAAGCAGGGTGCGGGATGAAAAAAATACTGATTGTGGGAACAGGCGGCACCATCGCCTCAATGAAAAACGAGAGTGGATTGAAGCCGGAGCTTGATGTATCGGATCTGATCAGGTTTTCAGGCATCAGGAGTGATGAATGCACTCTTGAAGGCATCATGGTGATGAATATCGACAGTACCAATATGACTCCCGGCAGATGGTTTGAGATTGCTGAAGCAATCCACAAGAACTATGATGAATACGATGGATTTGTGGTGACACATGGAACGGATACCATGGCATACACCAGTTCAGCTCTTAAATACATTTTTAAGAATTTGAATAAACCCATCATTGTTACCGGTTCGCAGTACCCGATTACAGAAGAATTCACGGATGCCGTCCAGAATTTCTCCGATGCCATCCGATTTGCCATGGAGGAAATTGCCGGCGTATTCGTTGTTTTTGACGGCAACCTGATAGCGGGAACCAGGGCAATCAAGGTTAAGACGAGATCATACGATGCTTTTGAAAGTGTTAATTTTCCGAATGTCGCGACCATCAAGCACCATAAGATCGTCTACAACGCCTATGTGATCGATCAGTTCAAAAAGAAGAAGAGCCGCGCTGCCTGCAAAATTCGTACGAAGTACAATGATAGAATCCTTGTGCTGAAGCTGATTCCAGGTATGTATCCGGAGATTTTTGATTATATCAGACAGAATTATAAGGGCGTCATCATAGAAAGTTTTGGAATCGGCGGAATTCCCAGTGATGATCGGAATCTTTCCCATAAGATTGTCGAGCTGGTGGAAGCTGGCGTCGCAGTGGTACTGACAACGCAATGCATGGAGGAAGGTGTGGAATTCGGCATCTACGAAGTCGGAAGCCAGCTTCCCAATGACAAGGTTATCTTCGCCGGTGACTTCAATACGGAAGCCCTGGTCGCAAAGACCATGATCGGCATGGGCAGCTACGACACCATTAAAGAATTGAAAGCTTATATTGAAACACCATCTACTATTAAGGGTGAGTAATCAGGTGGAGGAAGGGCAACATGAAATCGTATGAATTGAATCCTGAAAGAGTGCTGCTGTTGGTCATCGATGTTCAGGAGAAACTTGTTCCTGTAATGGCTTATGGCTCTCAGGTCATTGAAAAAACCAATATCCTGATGGAAACAGCTGATTATATGGGAATCCCCATCGTCGTTACCGAACAGTATACCAAGGGTCTTGGAAAATCTGTGGCTGAACTGTCTCCATGGATTGAGAAAGCAGAGCGGTTTGAAAAAATGACATTTACAGGATGCACCGATGCTGTCATGAATCATCTTACAGACAAAGGCCGAAGACAAATCATCGTAACGGGCATGGAGACGCATGTATGTGTGTTCCAGACCACCCGAGGACTTTTGGCCCAAGGGTATGAGGTGTTTGTAGTCAGTGACGGTGTTTGCTCCCGTACCAAAGGCAATTATCTGAATGGGCTGTCCCTGATGCAGGAAATGGGCGCTGTAATCACTAATACTGAAACCGTTTTCTTTGACTTGATGAAAGAGGCAGGGACAGAACAATTCCGGAATCTGCGGAAGTTGATCAAGTGATAAGGGAGTGAGCCCATGCGTATCGGAGCTTTTGCAGAGAAATTCGGTCAGAGTATCGATACCATCCGTTACTATATGGAACTTAACCTGGTTGTTCCGGAGAAGTCCGGAGGGCAATATACCTTTGATGAGGCATGCGAGCGCGATCTCCTGAGAATCTTGTATTTCAAGGAACGTGGATTTTCACTGAACGAAATTAAGACAATACTTTTTTATAAGCGGCTGGGTCAATTGACTGAGTGTCAATATCACTGCTGCTATCTGGAACTCGTACAGAATAAATACCAGAACACGCTCAAGAAGATAGAAGAGCTCGAGACCATTAGAAAGCTATTGGAAGAGAGCCTGTCAACTCTTGAGGAATGGAAGGCTGAGCGACTGTTCACGTTGGGTGTTGATTTGGCAGTTCTTCCGAATCTCTGTTGTCACGCTTGCGGTGGCGACCTGACACTGAGTGAGGCTCGTGTAGAGGACAATCAAATATTGGATGGGCATCTCGTATGCTCATGCGGTGTCACCTATGAGATTCAAGACGGGATCCTCCTGATCCTCAGATCCAATACTCCGTCGGGGGAAAATTTCGATATCGCAGATTATCTGCACCAGACGAATCCGGACTACCTGGACAGCATCTATAAAGGCCTTGAGTGGACACATCGACGTATCGATTTCAAAGGCCTTAAAGGTCGGACCATTTTGGAGCTGGGTAGCGGAATCGGCTTTTTCCTGAGACACAATCACAGGGATCTCCCTGATAATGCAATTTATCTGGCTGTTGATCGCGAGATCAGCGCACTGAGATATCTCAAGGATATGCTTGAGCGCTCGGAAATAAAGCGTCGCGTCGTATTCATCTGCAGCGACTTCACGACTCTTCCGATACGGAAGGCCAGCGTGGATGTGCTTGTGGATCATGCCGGCAGCAGTAATTTCGCTTTTGAGCATAATGATTTCCTGCCGGAGCGAATTCTGCCCCTTCTGGTCCCGGAAGCAGAGCTGTGGGGAACCTACATCTGTTTCCATAAATTCGGGCATGGAAACACACTGGCGCCTGATCAGCGGAAATTATTCTCCGTGGACTATGTGCGGCAGGCACTATGCAATCTGGGTTTCGATATCCAGGACGAGAACCAGTCCGCTCCTGTTACAGGTGGCGGCGTATATGAGGATTACTTCCATGGGGATGAATCGGTGTTCCGATACACACTGATTGCTAAAAAGAAATAAGGTGGGGATGACCCCACCTTTCTTGATTTTTTGGTTGAAAATAATCAGCTTATGCCCTTGTGGCGGAGTAAACCCAAGGTTATATACTTAAATCACAATAAAGGAAAGGAGTGTCCAGAATGAAACGAATGCATTTCTCCCTAGGGCGATTCAGAATCAATGTCGAGCTCGCTGCTCAGGATGCAACCATGAGCCGGCTGGAACACATGAATCATGAACTTCGGCTTGCACATATCGAAGAAGAACGCCGATCCATCCTTAGTCGATATTATTGGGTGTGATTGATTTCCATCCGTACCATGATTAAACCAGGTATTGGCTCGAAGGATTCTGTTATCTGGAATCCTATTTTTTCATATAACCGGATTGCGGGCATGTTTGAGGCGCCGGTTGTCACGAAACACCGTTGTAATCCTTCAAAGGCGTCGAACAGGAAATGAAGCAGGTCAGAAGCCACACCTTGACGGAAATAATCCGGATCAACAGCTACCCGGTGGATGTCCATTGCTGTTTCATCTGCAGCGAAGGAAACGAATCCGAGCAGGATACCATCCTGGACCATGCCGATAAACACTTCTCCGGATGCAAGAAGATCATCCGCTGTATCTTCTGTTCTGGGGATTGGGAAACCCAAGAGTTCCTCCTCTCGACGGTAGGACACTCTCTGAAGCTCAAGTAATTGTTTCTGGATATCCCTATTGAGAATATCCAATTCGATTATTTTAGGCATTCCTGCTGTTTCCTCGCTTGTTTCGGATTTTAAACACTTAAACCACAATCAACGTTGCGACAGCCAGTATGCCATACACCAGACATAGGAGCAGGCCTTCAAACCAGTTGGATTCCCCATCGGAAACGACCTTGCTGACGACAATGACTGATGCGATCAGCGCGATCAGCTCATAACGATTGAAGATCACACTCATCGGGTGTCCAGTAGCCCATCCTGCCAGGATCATGACAGGGAAAACCAGCAGGATGATTTGGATGGATGATCCGACGGCGATTTCGATTGAAACATCCAGCTTGTTTTTGACGGCCATCAAAACAGCCGAAGAGTGCTCGGCGGCATTGCCGATGATGGGGATGATGATCAGACCGATGAAAAACTCCGAAAGCCCCATGGACTGAGAAACACTTTCCACTGATTTTACCAGTACTTCGGAGAGCAGAGCGACCATGATGGTGCACCCAGCGAGAATCGTGATGGAACGTCGGAGTGGAGCAATCGGACCCTCGGCCTCAGCCACTTCCTCATGCTCCGTACCGAAAATATCCTGATGGGTATAGAAGGAAAAGTAGAGACCGGCCACATAGACCATGAGCATCACGACGGCGACCACTTCAGATAACGCCAGGAAAGGTGAGCTGACAATCTCCATATCCGTCGAGTTTAAGAACACAGTAGGCAGCATGATGCAGATCATACTGAGAACCAGCAACGTCACGGAAAAGTCGATTCCTTTTCTGCTGAAGTGCTGGTTTTTGTATTTCAGGCCTCCTGCAAAGATAGAGATTCCAAGTACCAATAGGAGATTGCTTACGACTGATCCAACGATGCTGGCTTTTACCAGTTCCGTATAGCCGTTGCTCAGGGCGACGAAGGAAAGAATCACTTCAGTGGCATTACCGAAAGTCGCATTGAGGAACCCTCCCAGGCGAGGTGTGGTCCGGGCGGCAATTGCTTCGGTACTGTCTCCCATAAATTTGGCCAATGGGATGATGGCCAGCAGTGCAAATGCGAAAATCAGGTTCTGACTGCTGTGGGTCAGTTCTAGAATGAATGTCAGAGGAATGAAGAGAAGCATCCCGAAGAACACCTTTTTAATCATTTTACACCGCCTTATCAGATTCAAGAGGTTTGCCTCTCGTAAAACTATCCAGTCTATTATACTATGAAGAAAGGTATTCGGTAGAATTGATTTCAAATGATTCCAGTCTGGAGGGAAAATGTCAAAACAACTGTTCAAGGGGAGTATCCTTTTCGGTCCATTACCCGCCGTATTGGTGACAACGGTCGATTCCGAGGGGAAGGCGAATGTGTTCACAGTGGCTTGGGCAGGGGTTGCCTGTACAAGTCCGCCCATGATCACAATCGCAGTGAGGAAAGAACGGATGAGCCATGCCAATATAACCTCGACCGGTGAGTTTGTCATCAACATTCCTCCGAAGGAAATGCTTAAGGTGGTGGATTACTGCGGCTGCCGATCCGGGTATAAGGTGGATAAGATCAAACACTTCGGACTGGGGTTGGAGGACGGTGTTCAAGTAAAGGTGCCTTCATTGAAAAAATGCCCGGTATCCCTGGAATGTGCAGTACGTTCAGTCACGGAACTGGGAACCCATGACCTTTTCCTTGCGGAAATCGTGCAGAATAAAGTGGATCCCTCACTTATTGACCCGGATGGCAAGATTCACTTTTCAAAACCGGGACTCATTGCTTACAGTCATGGAGAGTATTACGGATTAAACAGCAAGCCATTGGGTACCTTCGGCTATTCAGTGGCGAGCAAGGCTGTACGACAGGAAAAACATCTCAAACGGCTTCGGAAATGAATTCGGACACGAAAGACCCCTGGATACCGCGGATCGATTGCGGTAACAGGGGTCTTATGCTTCCATCTGTGTGATTTCATGTTCCAAAGGTACGGTGATTCGAAAATGAACCCCCTGTCCGGGTTGGGTCTCCAGTGTGATGGTACCTTTAAGACGTGTTGTGACCAGATTGTAGACGATGAATAGTCCCAGCCCGCTGCCGCCTGTCCCCAGTTTAGTTGTGAAAAAAGGTTCAAATGCATGCTGGACCTGGTCTGGATTCATACCGCAACCGTTATCCCAGTAATCCATGAGTATCTGCTCGTTTATAATGGCATATTTAATCCGTATCTGGTTGGGTCCGTCTGAAATGAATCCATGGATCAGAGAATTCATTACAAAATTGCTCAGGAGCTGAGTAAGTATACCTGGATAACCTCTGATTTCCAAAGTATCCTCGCAGTCCACATCGATAGCCACATTTTTTTTCTTGATTTCCGGCAACAGGTTCGTCAGTATCCGATGCGTATATTCCTTGAAGCGGAAAGTGCGATATTCGTAGTGGGTCTGATCAACGGCTATCAGCTTGAAGTTTTCAAGAAGGTCCACACTGTGAATCAGGTTGTTCACAAGAATCTGTGCAGATTCCAATGATTCTGCAGACAGCTCATTGAACCTGACAGCTGTCAGTTTTTTTTGAGTGAAAAGATTGCGGGTTTCGCTGAGCAGCGAGGAGAGATAGGTTGAAATGGTCATGCAGATTCCCAAAGGGGTGTTAACCTCGTGGGATATCCCTGCTACCAGGGAGCCAAGTGCGGCCAATTTTTCTGTCTGTACCAAATATTCATGGGCTTGCTTCAGCTCCGCATAGGAGCTGCTGAGTTCCTGATTCAGTATCTCAAGCTCCTTCGTTCGGGAATAGATGCGGCTCTCCAATTCATTGTTCAACACATGCAGGGCAGCTTCAGCTTCCCTGCGCTGTTGGACTTCTGCCAAAAGCTGACTGTTCTGCCGTTCCAGCTTCTGTTTTTCTTTCAGCAATTCCGCATAGTAATTTTTTCGCATGGAGGTCTTACCAAGGCCAATCAGCTTTTCACGGAGTTCGTTGCTGTCTGATTCTTTCATAAATTGTCATCACACCTTCGGCTGTCACGGCGGCCGGATTGGTCACCACACAGGGGTCATTGAGGATATACGGTATCAAAGCGGCAAAATCATCGTATGTTACGCTTTGTTCTTTCAGAGACCGATTGGGACGTATGGATTGGATGAAGGCCATCAGATAATTCTCAAGAGTGTCGTTGGCGTAACCCAGTTCATTTTCGAATTGAAGAGCTATGTCGTCATATTCAGCTGAAGAGCTGGAATAATTATAGCTTGTGACAGCAGGGAGGAGGATTCCGTTCAATTCTCCATGGATCAGATTGAAACGGCCGCCCAGCGCGTGGGCGATTGCGTGGATCAACCCAAGACTGGCATTTGAGAATGAAAGTCCTGCCTGCAGGGAAGCCTGCATCATGGCATCACGGAGGGTGAGATTGTCAAGATCCGATGAAAGAGCGGGCAAGGACCTTATAACCAATCGGATTGCCTCAGCCGCATGTATTCGTGTGAACGGGGAGGCTGCGTTGGAAACATAGGATTCAATGGCATGGGCCAGCACATCAAGGCCGGTATCGACTGTCAGATCAAGGTTCGCGGTCAATGTGACAGCAGGGTCGACCAGTGCAAGGTCGGGTACGAGCATTTTGCTGACGATCGCCATCTTATAGCGCTCTTCGGTATTAGTGATGATTGAAAACTGCGAAATATCAGCTGCCGATCCGGCTGTTGTCGGAATACAGATCAGTGGGGGGATAGCCATCACGATTTCGTCGACACCTTCATATAAGGAGATCGGCATCGGGTTGGAAGTCAGTATGCCGATTCCCTTCGCACAGTCAATGACGCTTCCCCCGCCAATGGCCAGAATCAGATTGCATTCAGAGGCAAGGTAATGCCTGGCGCCCTCAGAACACTCAAAATCCTTTGGGTTGACTGAAACACGGTCATAAATCACATAAGGAAGCTGGTCCAGAGCAAGCTGTGCAATGATTTTCGGGAACCAGTGCTGATTCATTATGATAGTGTCAGTGACGATGAACAGTTTTGTCGCACCGACATTTATTGCGAATCGCCCGGCGAGCATGATTGCATCAGTTCCATATACGAACTCAGGGGATACGAACTTCCTCAGGGGGATTGTCATGTAACCACCTCCTGTTCATTCGTACCCTCGTCGAAACCCTTCAAATCATCATTTCAATTCTATGATTGTGTAATTCGTTCGGTGAAGGTGCATCCGCTTGCCGTCAATGAGGATTTTTGTCGTCTTTTCCAGATCACTGGTCTCCAACAGGACATTCTTGCCTTGAAATACGCCGATGATCTTCCCGCTCTCAGATTTGACAATCAGAATACGGTTAAGACCGGATACTCCTGAAATCAATTTGTTCCAGCGTCTGTCGAGAAATGTGAATCCTGAGCCGCCTCCCAGAGGTTTTGTAAGCTCAGTCTGAATGTTTTCGAATTCCTTGACGAACTCCGGGTCATCCAACTTGTTCTCAATCCCCTTTTCGAGGATAAGAGCAGTGTTGCCCACCATTGTCATGCTGCGTCCATCCATGGTGATCAATATGGCATTGGAAACATCAGATTTATCCAGCCTGACATTTTCGCCTTCATAATACTCAGTCCTGGTACCGCTGAAATCATAGACTGAGATTGACCGGCTGAGGCCCAGGAGATCTGCCTGTGTATCCTTCAGAGCGCTTCGTTCCTTCGTACATCCTGCAGCCAGAAGGGACAGAAGCAACGATATGACCAGGAGTGCAACTACATGTTTTTTCTTCATCATAAGACCTCCTATCGTTTTTTCAGCGTGCCGAAGAGCCCTCTGACCAGATCCCTTGCAACCTGCCGTCCGATGGTGTTGATGGCGCTTTTAGCCATACGTTCCATGGCATTGACCTGCGTGGATCTACGCGGGGTTTGCTGCCGGGATGCAGTGCGCTGCGGTACACGGGAAGTGATTTCCCGATTGCTGGGACTTTCGGGAGCCGTCTCATCCTGCTGAGTCCGGATCATTTCATAAGCGGAGTATCGCTCCTGAAGAAATTCGTATTTTCCTGCAATAAGTGAGGTTCTGATCACATTCTGCTGTTCCTCAGGCGGGATGGAGCCTAACAGACTATGTGGTGGAAACACCCAGGCCCGTTCGACGATTCCTGGACGGCCTTCGCCGTCAAGGAATGATACAAGCGCCTCGCCGACAGCCAGCTCAGTGATGACCGTTGCCACATCAAGGTCAGGGTTAGCTCTGAATGTCTCTGCGGCAGCCTTGACAGCCTTCTGGTCTTTGGGGGTGAAAGCCCGAAGCGCATGCTGAACCCTGTTTCCAAGCTGCCCCAGAACATTGTCCGGAATATCCAGAGGACTCTGTGTGATGAAGTAGATGCCAACCCCTTTTGAACGGATCAGCCGTACGACCTGCTCAATGCGATCCAGCAAAGCTTTGGGAGCATCCTTGAAAAGCAGGTGTGCTTCATCAAAGAAGAAGACAAGCTTCGGTTTGTCCACATCCCCCACTTCAGGAAGTTCCTCAAATAATTCGGAGAGCAGCCAGAGCAGGACGGTGGAGTATAGAAGCGGGTTCATGAACAACTTATCGGCGGCCAACAGGCTGATGATGCCCTTGCCGCTTTCATCGACAGCCATCAGATCTGAAAGTTCCAGATCCGGTTCTCCGAAAAAGGCGTCAGCACCCTGCCCCTCGAGAGACATCAGTCCGCGCTGGATAGCACCGATGCTCTGTTTGGAGATGGTGCCGTAAGCTGTTGTGTACGCACTGCTGTTATCGCCCACGTACTGCAGCATGGATCGTAAGTCCTTGAGGTCCAGCAGCAGCATCTTCCTGTCATCGGCAATACGGAAAACAAGATTCAGAACACTGGTCTGGGTATCGTTGAGATTCATAAGCCTTGCCAGAAGCAATGGGCCCATGTCAGAAATAGTAGCACGTACAGGGTGCCCCTGCTGACCGGTGACGTCCCAGAATCGGACAGGATAACCCTTGAAAGGATGATCGGCGATTCCAAGCAAGTCCTTGCGCTGGATCATCTTGGGGTTATCGCTGCCAGGGGCACAGAGACTCGCAAGATCACCTTTCACATCCGCCATGAATACCGGAACGCCCGTATCACTGAAGGCTTCAGCCAGAACTCTGAGAGATACGGTCTTCCCTGTGCCGGTGGCTCCGGATATCAGTCCATGGCGATTGGCCATCTGTGGGAGAATGGATTGCACATGGGTGGATTTTGAAAAATTCATTGGTGAAATGGTCATAGGAAACCTCCGAGTTGGTTATGTTATGATTTTACATTAACAGGTTCCCGCTTAAGACGCAATCAATGAGAATCCATTTGTTACACAGTGATTGATTCTGCCGATATGAGGGTATAGAATAGAGGCAAATCGGTCTGGAAATCCGGTGTGATCATCGGCGTTCAGATAATGCGATTCGAATCGCAAAGGAGAGTCCATGTCCACGTTCACTGAGTCGCTTTACAGCATGGAGCTGCTGAACCGCTTGCCCTCGGCAGTTGCTACATACGATTACACCACCGGGGATGTACTGATGCTCAACCAACGGTTCACTGAACAATTCGGGTATGCGTTAGGCGATATGCCCAATATCCGTTTATGGTGGCACCAGATGTTCATTGATCCGGAAACCAGTGAGGAAATCAAAGAGCACTGGGATCAGATTCAGAAAGGATACCGTCCTGCTGAAAAGGATTCCGTTGAAGATCCGCTTGAAGTAAGGGGAAGTGTACGCTGTAAGGATGGAACAGACAAGCATGTTGAACTCCGGGTCATATTCATGGGCAGGATCATGGCGGCCACTTTCACGGATATCACTCGGGAAGTAAGCATGGTAAAAGAGCTGGAAAAAGTGATTTCTACGGATCATCAGACCGGTTTCAGAAACCGGAAGGCATTCATGGAGATATTTTCGCACCAGATGGAACGGGCACGACGCTATCATGAGCCGCTTGCACTGATACTGATCCGAGTAGGCAACATTAATGCTGTCGATGAAACCCACGGTAAAGAAGGCGTTGCGCGATTGATGGGTTTCGTAAGCCGTCAGATACTTGCAGCCGTGAGGAATTGCGATTTGGCAGGGCGGACTGGCAAAGAGGAGATATCAATCCTATTGCCTGCAACGCCGACCATGGGCGTGGCGATTGTTGCCGAACGTATTGCCTCGAAAATTAACGGTACGCCCTTTTATCATGATGGAATTGAAGTGGCTTTGGACATCAGCATGGGCGTGGCAGCATCGGATGACGGCATACAGACAACAACGGAATTGCAGCGAATGGCAATGGAGGCCATTGATTTGGCCGGCCATCATGATTAAAGGAGAATGTATGAAAATCATAAGTGAATTCAAGACCTTTGCGTTGAAAGGAAATGTCATTGATTTGGCAGTCGGTGTTGTTATCGGCGGTGCTTTCGGCAAGATTGTCGCATCGTTGGTCAATGACCTGCTGATGCCGGTCTTAGGGATGATTCTGGGGGACGTGAATTTCACGGAGTTGAAGTACATAGTTGAACCCGCAGCCGGTGATGTGCCGGAACTGGCCATTCGTTACGGAGCCTTTATGCAGTCTCTCTTGGATTTCGTCATAATCGCCTTTTCAATTTTCTTCGTCATCCGAATCATAAACCGGATGATGATCAAGAAAGCCGTTGAGGAAGCAGCGCCTGCGTCTCCTTCAAATCAGGAGGTGCTACTGACGGAAATCAGGGATCTCTTGAAGAACAATACAAAATGATCGGACAGAATAGCAAAGCCATGCGTAACCGTGGGTTTGCTATTTTTTTATTTTTTGGATGCAGGATCATCTGTCGAAACGTAAAACCGGGCCTGGAAAATCAATGGATTTCCTTCAGGAATGACATAAACGAGGCTTCTGGCATGATTTTGATTACGAACTGTCGAATTTTATGACAAAATACAGATGAATCGTTTAAATATGTTACGATATGTCTATAGGAGGTGCCAAATGGACCGAATGGATCGAGATATATTGGATTTTTTGATGCAAAACGGAAGGGCGACACATGAGGAAATCGGAAGACGCCTGAATCTATCAAGACCCGCTGTTCATCAACGGGTAAAGAAAATGGAGCAGACCGGCGTACTCCGGGGGTACCGTGCTGAAATCAACTGGTCCGCTTTGGGTTTGGATCTGGATGCTCTGATTTTCATAAAGAGCAATGGCCCACGATTTCATGAAATGGTGAAAGAGGTCAAAGCAATTTCCATACCTGATGTTTCTATGAAACGGGTATCCCGCGTCTCGGGAGAATGGTGTCTCATTGTGGAGGTTCGTACCAACCGACCACAGAATATCAATAAATTGATTGATGCGCTGTGGGAATTGGAGGGGGTTCGTGAGACTTCCACCACATTCGTACTGGCGGATTATTTTTCAGAAAGTGTCCTTATGGACGACAACGGGGGAGATGATAGGAGTGCGGGAGAATAGGATGAATTGGGCTGCATACATAGCAGTCTGCGTTTTTTGGGGTTCAACCTACCTGGCAATCAGGATAGGGGTTCAGGAGCTGCCGCCTCTGTTATTCGCAGGAATAAGATTTCTGATTGCAGGAAGCATCATTATGGGTTATGCAGTAATTAAAAGGCTGCCTTTTCCTGAACGGTCTCAGGATTTCATATCCTTTTCCATCATTGGTCTGTGTTTGCTTTTTGGAGGAAACGGTCTTGTGGTGATTGCAGAGCAATGGGTCCACTCCGGCATCGCTTCCCTTCTTGTTGCGACAGTCCCTCTGTTCATGGCATTGATTGAGTTTGTTTTTATCCGTAAGGAACGGTTGTCGTGGAAGGGCTGGCTGGGGCTGTTAGTCGGATTTGCAGGGGTTGGGATCCTGGTGATGGCCGATGATCTGAGCAGCGCAGTGGATCCATTAGGGGCATTACTCCTGATATCGGCCTCGTTGTGCTGGGCTGGGGGATCTGTGTATTCAAAGACGCTTAAGCCCTCCGGGTCTGTTGTGACACATATAGGGATTCAAATGCTGGCAGGAGGCATGGCTCTTACGTTTTCAGGACTTGTTCTGGGGGAAGGAATCCGATTCCACCTGACGGCTGCCGGCATTGGAGCAATGGCATATCTGATTATTTTCGGTTCGCTGATCGGCTATAGTGCATATATCTATTTACTGCATAAATGGCCTGCTGCAAGGGTGGGTACCTATGCCTATGTCAATCCTGTCATTGCAGTCCTGCTGGGTGCACTGGTGCTGGGCGAGCGGCTGACACCATCTGTCCTGATTGCAACAGCGGTAATCCTTTTAGGCGTCCTGCTGGTGCAGACCGCAAAGATCAGTAACGAGAACCCTGCAATAAGGAAAGAATCCTCCGACCAATAGAAGCCCGACGGCTCCATGTACGACTGGAGCCATCGGGCTTTCTGTCTCTTCCAAATGGAATCGAAAGTGTTTCGTCGTCGGGTTTTCAGGGTATAGCATGGGTATTGTCAGATAGTCCGAGATAGGAGGATACATATGATTCAGGTCGAGCAGATTCATGGACGGATGTCATCAGAGTTGCAGGAGCGACTGGCAGGAACGTGGGGATCATCGGTTCTGATTACCCGCGGTAGAATCCACGACATGGCCGATTTGAAAGGATTTATCGCAACCGATGAGGCGACTGGCCGACTGGCGGGAATCGCACTGTTTCGAGTGGATCAGCAGGATATGGAGTTGGTTGCGCTGGATTCCATTTTTCAGCGGCGGGGAATAGGAACTCGGCTACTGGATTCAGTCATCTCATATTATAAAAAAAACGAACTCAGGAGACTGTGGATGGTCACTTCCAATGATAATGTCAACGCCATCCGGTTTTATCAGAAGCGTGGTTTCGATTTGTGTGCTTTTTACAAAGACGGTGTCGTCAGGGCCCGCTCTGTTAAACCTCAGATTCCTCATATCGGTTACGACGGAATCCCCATGCGCCATGAAATTGAATTTGAACTTCTGAATGATTGAATTCACAGCGCCAGCAGTCCTTCCGATTTGTTAACTTAAGCCATTATTAAATCCTGAGGAATGCTGTAAGGTTATGTTGTCAAGCATGCAGAGGAGTGAATCCCATGAAAGTCACTATCAAGGATCTTGCCCGGATGGCAGGTGTCTCAACTGCCACAGTATCAATGGTCTTGAACAATAAAGCGAATCATATCAGTGAGAAGACGAAGAGTAAGATATGGGAGCTGGCAAAGTCCTGCAATTATGTGCCCAATATACTGGCCAGAAGTCTTGTAACAAAAAAAAGCAGGACAATCGGGCTAGTCATCCCAGATATTACAAATCCCTTCTTCCCCGAAATTTCCAGGGGCGCAGAAGACCGGGCCAATGAAGGCGGATACAGTGTGATCATCTGTAATTCAGATGACAGTCCGCTGAAGGAGGAACGGTACGTGAAAATGCTGATGGAAAAAATGGTCGATGGTATCATTTTCACAGATTCATCAAGCCGATCCCCGATGCTGATGGATATCCAATCCAAAGGTGTACCAGTTGTTCTTATTGGAAGGGATGCAGAAATTGAAGGCCCCATGGGCAGAATATTCGTGGATAACATCAAAGGCTCCTACGTTGGGACAAATCACCTTCTTGAAAGGTGTTCTACTAAAATTGCCATGCTCAGCGGCAACAGCGGTTATCAGACTTCCCAGGAACGGATGGAAGGCTACCGAAGAGCGCTGCAGGATGCCGGGCTATCATATGCCGAGCACCGGGTACTTGAAGGGACATTTCGTCAGGAATGGGGATATGGCGGAATATCCTGGCTGATCAATCAGGACATTGAGTTCGATGCGGTTGTTTGCGGTAATGATATGGTAGCCATTGGAGCCATAAAAGCACTCCGGTTTTTCGGCAGAAAAATTCCTGGTGATGTGGCGGTAATAGGGTATGATGATATTTACATGGCCAAGCTTGTGGACCCTGAACTGACAACTATCGCTCAGCCCAGTTATGATCTGGGCTACACTGGCTGTGACATTCTGATTCGGATGATTGAGGAAGGCTATGTCCAGCAGGACCCGCTCTGTTATGAAGGCAGACTGGTGATCAGAAAATCCACTTAAATCAGATGGAACGAAAAAGGAGTTCATATGCTCAGCATCAAGGAATACAGCTTCCCGGATTCGGTGGAAGCCGCCTGCGGAATATTGGAGAAATCAGGTAAAATGGCTACGGTCATCGCAGGAGGAACTTTCCTGAATTTAGGAAAAAAAACAGTCGGTATGGCAGTGGATTTAAGCAGAACTGGGCTTGACACGCTCATACAGGATGATGACCTGCTTGTGATAGGTGCAATGGTCCCGTTGGGAGCATTTGACCGTTCCCAGGGGATGGATGCCTCGATTACCCGATTCATTCAAAAATCCTATCGTGACATAGTCGGCGTTCAGCTCCGAAATATGGCGACCTTTGGCGGAACTATACATGCACGCTACGGATTTTCAGATGTCCTGACAGCGCTGATGACCCTTGATGTCACAATTGATTTCCATCGCAACGGGCCCATGAACCTGCCTGAATTCATGGAGCATGGATTGGCGAATCCAGATATACTGAAGTCGATTCATATTGAAAGAACACTGGAGCGCTGGGGATATCAGTCTCTGCGCCGTTCGACCAGCGATTTTCCCATGCTGACCGCTGCGGTTTCCCTGTGCGGGGGACATTGGCGTGCGGCTGTCGGAGCAAGGCCTGGCCGGGCAAAAAAGGCTGAATCCCTTATGATTGCTCTGAATTCGGGAAAAATCGACCTGGAGGATACGGATCGTCTGGGTGGGATGTTAATGAATGACCTTGTCTTCGGAGGCAACAGTCGGGCGTCCAGCGGTTATCGTCAGAGGGTTTGCGGCGTTCTCGTCAGTGATGCGTTGAAGGAGGCAGGCTATGATGCAGATTAAACTCATTGTCAACGGTACTCATAGGGACTGGACGATCCGTCCCGATGAATCATTGCTGGAAACCCTCCGGAATAATGGTCATTTCAGTCTGCGCGGAGGTTGTAACTCAGGCCAGTGCGGGATTTGCACCATTCACCTGGATGGTCTGCCTGTGCTTGCCTGTCTGACCTTGACAGCAAAGGCTGATGGGCGAAGCGTCACAACCCTGGAAGGAACCGGGGAGCGTGGAATAGCGGTAGCGAAGGCACTGCGGGAAGAAGGTGTGGATCAGTGCGGGTTTTGTGCCCCGGGAACCATAATGAGTATCCTGTATCTCGAATCTGTCATCACAAACCCCACAGATGATGAAATCCTGCATCATATGAGTGGGAACCTATGCCGTTGCAGCGGGTATTCAGGACAGCTCCGGGGAATCCGAAGATATCTGGAGGGCAAAGCCCATGAAAACAGTTAACACATCACCTGATAAACGTGATGGCAATGCCCTCTTATCGGGGCGGCCTGTCTATACAGAGGATTTAGCCCCAAAGGAGGCGTTGATCGTCAAGGTGATGAGGAGCCCTCATGCAAAAGCCCTGATCCGGTCCATAGATACCTCTCGAGCCCTGAAAATTCCTGGTGTGGTTTGTATCCTGACTTACGACGATGTGCCTCATATACCGTTCACCCGCTCCGGCCAGTCCTGGCCGGAGCTGTCTCCATGCGATAAGCTCGTCTTGGATCAGGAAGTTCGCCATGTGGGGGACGATGTGGCTATCATCGCTGCAGAGACTGAATTTGCCGCGGCCCGGGCGCTTAAAGCGATTAAGGTGGACTATGATGTAATGGAGCCAGTCCTCAGCATTCAGGAGGCTCTAAGCGCGATAAAAACAGGTCACAATGAAAACTGGAGCTATGCAAATCACCCGGTTGGATTCGATAGGGACAAGAATATCGCTTGTACAGCCTCAATGCATGGCGGAGATTTTGAGGCCGTACTCGGAGCCTCTGAAGTGGTGTTCAAACGAACCTATAATACTCAGGCACAGGCCCAGATGATGATGGAGACCCATCGGGCCTTCACTTATCTGGATGCATCCGATCGCCTGGTTGTCGTGTCCTCCACCCAGATTCCCTTCCATACCCGTCGGATTCTTGCCCAGGCGCTGGGGATCCCCATGGCGAGGATACGGGTCATTAAACCCCGTGTCGGAGGAGGATTCGGCGCTAAGCAAACGGCTCAGGCGGAATTCTATCCGGCGCTGATAACTCTTAGGACCGGTAAAGCGGCAAAGCTTGTTTATTCCCGGGAAGAAACATTCCAGGCCACCACGACACGTCATGCCATGGCCATAGATGTGACACTTGGAGCCGACAGGGATGGAACGATCCGTGCCATCGGCCTGGATGTCAAGTCCGATACGGGAGCCTACGGGGATCACGCAGAGACTACACTCGGTTCAGCCGGTAAAAAAGTCCTGATGATGTACAACAAGGCTCTTGCCTGGCGATTTGACGGTAAAGCGATGTATACCAACAATGTACCTGCCGGTGCACTCCGCGGATTCGGGGTCACTCAGGGAACCTTTGCGCTTGAAATGGCCGTGAATGAATTAGCGGCAGAACTGGAGATGGATCCAATTCTGATAAGACAGATGAATACCATCCGTCGCGGGGAAAGTCATCCCCTTTATCCGAAAGTTACCCGGGGTTGGACCGAGTCAGAGATAATCATGGACAGCTGTGAGCTGGAAGCATGTATCGAACAGGGAAAGTCCCTTTTCAGATGGGATGAGAGGAAAGGGACTGGCAGAAGCAGAGGACGTTTCAAGCGCGGTTACGGAATGGCAATTGGGCAGCAGGGGTCAGGCCTTCCCAATATCGATATGTCCGCTGTGATGCTGACGCTGAGTGATGACGGCTTCGTGATCCTATTGACTGGTTCCACGGATATCGGCACAGGATCAGATACCATCATGGCGCAGATCGCGTCAGAAGCACTGGGGCTTCCGTTGGAGAGTATAGTGGTCCATGCTGCCGATACGGATACTACCGGCTTTGATACGGGTGCATATGCGTCCTCGACGACCTATACCACCGGGAATGCAGTGATCATCGCCTGTGAAAAGCTCAAAGCACTGATAGAAGAAACCGCAGCCTCCGTACTGGACCTTAAGGAAGACTCCGTTTCATATGATTCAGGGAATATTCTTTGTCATGGTTCGGGAGAAAATATCACACTGAAGGATTTCGCCCGGTTACTGACTTATGATAAGGGGTTCATCCAACTGAGCGTCACAGGGTCTTTCGTACCGAAGAAGCCGGCACCTCCCTATGCAGCGGGTTTTGCAGAGGTTGAAGTGGACACGGCCACTGGCATTGTCCGCCTGATCGAAGCACTGGAAGTGATCGACTGCGGAACACTGATCAATCCAAAGCTTGCCCGAATCCAGGCAGAAGGCGGCATGGTACAGGGCATAGGATTGGCATTGGTGGAGGAAGTACGTCAGCTGCCGGGCGGCAAGCTGGAAACCGACAGACTGACCAATTACAAGATTCCGACCCGACGGGATATGGGAATCCTGAAAGTTGCATTTGTAGAAAGCCATGATGCTACAGGTCCGTACGGTGCAAAATCCATCGGTGAAGTAGTGGTGAATCCCATGGCTCCCGCAATCATCGAAGCAATCCGTGATGCCTGCGGTATCGTGATCCGGAATCTGCCGGTGACACCTGAGAAGGTTCTGAATGCCTTGAATGAAGTTACTGTTGATTAAAGTCATCCATTCTACAACTCGAACTGCAATTTGGAAAATATTACGAACCGTTCAAAGCAGAAATTCAAACTCGCTTCGCTCAAACAGTGAATTTCTAACGCTTTCTCACTAGTTCTATATTTTCGAAAATTTCCGTTAAGTTGTTTCATTGGATGACTGAAATCAACAGCATAAAGAAAGCCCCGATTCGGGGCATTTGAAAGCTTACGCTCTGATCTCATGAAGAACCTTCAGAGTGGATTCCGTGTCTATCAGAGTCTCGTATATCTTTAGATGTTCCTCCCAGGATTCATTCCCGACAGCATTCATGAACGAATCCTCAAGTGCATGAAAAACCTTCAATTTGAGCGAGGTCATCGTATGAGCCGCCAGCCGGGTCGTCTCTTTATCGCCGGTTCCGATAATAACAACCATGTCATCTGTCCCGTACTTCTCTGAGAGCTTCTTTATCCTCATTTGACTGTCAAGATCCATAACAGTGAAAAAAAACTCTGTGACAGAATAAACCACCTGTGCTGTGGGTTCGTTCTTGACGCACTCTTCAATTGTTCGTGCTGAAATGCCGTCCCGATCACCGATGATGATTACTTTTTTTTCCTGCAATATGCTCATAGTTTCCTTCCCCTCTTGATAGATTCTCTTAAGATGTTCATACCCAGGAGTCTAAGAGATAAACAGATCCAGACACGACAAATGAATGGGGTTGATGACAACATTCGTGTATAATGGACTCATCACGGCTTCCTAGGGAGCAGTATGAACCTTGATGTATCATCGGGACAGGAGGGTTTCATGGATAAGGGGTTAAGGCTGTTGGGTGAGACCCTCAGCGAAGGTTTTGCAATAGGCCGATTGGAAACAGAACAGCCATTCGGTTCCAAATCCATAAAATTCGAATACATCAATCCTGTCCTGAACACATGGCTGGGAATCCAGGAGAGTCTTTATCTTAAAATGAACGGCCTGTCTGTACTCCTTCAGGGGGATATGGCGGAGCTTTACCAGATCAGTGAAATCGAGGCGGCCATTGTGACGGACGCACCTGTAACCTACAAGGTCTTTTGCGTGAAGATGGAGGAATTCCTTGAAGTGATGGCTTGGAAATCAGGTCAGAAACAATTTGCAATGGTGGTCAAACGATCCTCTCCCCAATCACGGGAGGTTAGGGAAAACGGGAAAATGAATCGCATCAATCGTTACCAGGCAGAAGCCGGGCTGAAATTTCTGATTGGGAATATGACAGACGTACTCTGGCGGTTGGACGAGAATTTTCGATTCTCATATATCAGTGCATCCGACACAATGATGAGGGGATATGAGAATCAGGAAGTTTTAGGTCGTGTCTTGTGGGATTTCCTGACACCGGAAGGAGTGGAGTCCATCCGGAGCTATCATCAGGAAGTACTCAGCATGCCGCATGACATGTTGGGAAGTGTCTCACATCCAAACGAGTTACAGATGGTCTGTAAGGATGGGCGCATGATCTGGGTTGAGGTGAACCTCACACCGGTTCTGAACAGCAGAAATGAATTTGAAGGATACCGGGGTGTTGCACGGGACATAACACTTCACAGGAAGACCCAGAACTCACTGCTTGAATATCGTCATCTCATGGAGGCGGTTCTTGATAATATGGCACAGGCCATGGTTGTCATCAATCCACGGATGGAGATAGCTGCATACAATAAAAAATTTCTGGATATTTTCGGATTCGATGCCTCTGAAGTCAACGTAGGAATACCTTTTGAAGATTCGTTCAACTTATGGCGGAAACGGCGTAAAACCAGCCGTGAAAGCATTGAGCTTGACAAAGAATCGATTCAGGTGACTCGATCCTATACCCGTGAGTATTGGCAGCTGAATGATAACGGCAGCAAGATTTGGGTTCAGCTTTTTCATAATCCGCTGCCCGGCGGCGGTTTTGTACGTACATATTCGGATATCACCGATCGAAAACGATACGAAATGGATTTGTACGCAAGCCGTGAGAAACTCGCGGTTATCGCTGCAACGGATGAGCTGACCGGAGTCATGAACCGAAGGAGCGGGTTCGCCATGCTTAAGAGGATGGAGAGGGAATGTCTCAAGCAGTGCACGACATTTTCGGTCTGCTTCATCGACATTGACGGACTGAAGCGGATTAATGACCTGTACGGCCATGGGGAAGGGGACGTGGCCCTGATAACCATTGCTGAACATATACGAAGCTCCATACGTGCAGGAGATGCCATTTGTCGGATCGGAGGAGATGAATTCATGATTCTCTTCCCCGGATGCGAAAAAATAGTGGCGGAAAAATTGGTTCAGCGGATCAAAGAGCGCCTTGCCGATTTAAGTAATGAGATGGGTAAACCTTATCTCATGAGCTTCAGCTACGGAGTCGACCAAATGTGCACAGATGATCCCATTGCACTGGAAGATCTCATCAGACGGGCAGACCATCTGATGTACCTTGAGAAACACGCAGTTAACGCCCTTGCCTCAGAATGACTTCAACAACATCCTGATCGGATCTGATTCGATCAGGATGTTGTTTTTTTATTCTGATGTATTGACGATGGTGAAATGTAGTGGTATAAAATAGATACAAATACGATACAATGCTAACGGCTTGGTTACATGTATCGATACAAACGGAGGATCATATGTCCACACAGTACGCTTTGAATAAAAATCTGGCTCAAATGCTTAAAGGCGGCGTCATCATGGATGTCACCACGGCTGAAGAAGCCAGAATAGCTCAGGACGCAGGCGCGGTAGCGGTCATGGCATTGGAACGGGTCCCTTCCGATATCCGCAGAGACGGAGGCGTCGCCAGAATGTCCGATCCAAAGATGATACAGGAAATCCAGGAAGCTGTGACTATTCCTGTAATGGCAAAGGTGCGGATCGGACATATCATCGAAGCACGAATACTGGAGGCGCTCAGTGTGGACTACATCGATGAGAGTGAAGTGCTTACTCCCGCGGATGACAATTATCATATCGACAAAACCGCTTATAGGATTCCCTTCGTTTGCGGTGCCCGCAATCTGGGCGAGGCATTACGACGCATCGGAGAAGGAGCTGCCATGATCCGCACCAAGGGAGAGGCCGGTACCGGTAATGTCGTCGAAGCAGTTCGGCACCAACGTACCCTGCAGTCAGAAATCCGAAAGCTTTCAGCCATGCCCAGGGACGAGAGGATGACAGCCGCCAAGGAGATGGGCGCACCCTTTGAACTGGTGAACGCAGTGGCGGAAGCAGGATGCCTTCCAGTAGTTAATTTTGCAGCCGGCGGAATAGCAACCCCTGCTGATGCAGCCCTGATGATGGCACTCGGCAGTGACGGGGTATTTGTTGGCTCAGGCATATTCAAGGCAGCCAATCCAAAAGCCATGGCTGAGGCCATTGTACAGGCTACGACCCATTGGCAGGATGCTGCTCAGCTGGCGGAGATATCCACGGGCCTTGGTGAATCCATGCCGGGTATTGAAATCGGTACCCTGAGTAAAGAACAGATCATGTCAGGGCGTGGGTGGTGATCTTATGATCAGGATCGGCGTAATGGCCCTGCAGGGATCCTTTGCGGAGCATCTTGATCAGATTGAACGACTGGATGAAGCCCAGGGTATGCCGGTGAGGACAATTGAGGAACTTGATGGTGTTGATGCCATGATCCTGCCAGGGGGAGAGAGCACTGCATTAAGAAGGCTGATGGACCGCAATGGATTCCGGGAATCGCTGAAAAGCCGTATTCAGAACGGCATGCCGGTTTGGGGAACCTGTGCGGGAATGATCCTGCTTGCCGGGGAAGTTGTTGGGGAAGCACCACATCTGGGGGTACTGAATGCCACTGTCAGTCGAAACGCCTACGGAACACAATTGGACAGTTTTCAAACCACAGGCACATGGATGCTGGGCGAATCTAGCCAGGCACAGATGATTTTCATCCGGGCTCCACGGTTTGAAAGCTTCAGAGAACCTGCTATGCCAGCAGCAGTTCTGGATGGGCAGGTTACCGGTGTGATCCAGGGGAATATCCTGGCTACGGCATTTCACCCTGAACTGATTGGAGATCTGACACCCTATCGCTGGCTGGCAGATCAGGTCAGAAACCGCACCAAATAAATCTTGTATCGAATGCGCGTGTCGGTTATAATCAATCTGAAAACTGAACAGCACTGCTGGGGGAGCCTATTGGCTGAGAGAGACGGAAGTTGCGTCTTGACCCTTTGAACCTGATGTGGTTAGTACCACCGTAGGGAAGCGTCGACACTCTTTATCACCACGTCATTTTTGAGGCTTATCCAACGGATAGGCCTCTTTTGTTTTTTGGTTTTAAGGTCTTTCATGCACGGGCTGTTCAAGAAAAGACAGGAGGGAACAAGGAATGGATGTATTAAGGATCGGAGACCGGGAGCTGACAAGCAGGCTGTTCATGGGCACTGGAAAATTTGCTTCTCCGGAATTGATGGGAGCGGCAATATCAGCCTCTGGAGCCCAGGTTGTCACTGTAGCACTGCGAAGAGTGGATTTTACGAAATCTGACGAGACAATACTGAACTGGATTCCAAAGAATTGTATCCTGATGCCCAATACTTCTGGGGCAAGAAATGCTGATGAGGCTGTACGAATCGCCAGACTGGCAAAGGCTTCGGGGTGTGGAAACTGGATCAAGATAGAGATCATTCCGGATCAGAAATACCTGATGCCCGACAGCATCGAAACGATCAGGGCTACTGAAATACTGGCGGCAGAGGGATTTGTCGTACTGCCGTATATGGTGCCGGACCTTGTCATGGCCCGCCGTATGCAGGCGGCCGGGGCAGCGGCAGTCATGCCTCTGGGTGCTCCTATCGGTTCGAACCGCGGGTTCAAGACCCGGGAGATGGTTCGCCTCATGATTGATGAGCTGGATCTCCCGGTCATCGTTGATGCAGGCATCGGGCGTCCGTCTGAAGCTGCTGAAGTCATGGAGCTTGGTGGTGCGGCAGTGCTTGTGAATACGGCGGTCGCCACTGCATCGAATCCCACTGGGATGGCAGAGGCCTTCGGCATGGCGGTCGCTTCAGGAAGGAAAGCCTGGCTGTCCGGGCCGGGCAGGATTCTGGAAGTTGCGGAGGAATCCTCGCCGCTTACCGGATTCCTGGGGGCTTGATATGGGACTGAACCGATATCCGTTCCTGAAAACGGCCCGGCAGCTTGCGCCGCTGCTTTCAGAATCAAATCCGGAGCGAGTGAAGGATTTTCCCCGTGATGGAATCCGAAATCCCGAAACTCTGGCTGCGCTTTTATCACCCGCAGGCAGCTTTCTGCTCGAGCCGATGGCACAGGCATCCAGACGGCTTACACGGCAGCATTTCGGGAATGTGATGCAGATGTACGCGCCGATCTATCTTTCTGACCATTGCGTCAATCAGTGCACCTACTGCGGTTTCAGAGCAGGGGGCCTTCATAACCGGAATCGTCTGGAACCGGATGAAATCCGCCGGGAGGGCGAGTATTTATACGGCATAGGTTACCGGAATATTCTGCTCCTGACAGGTGAATCCCGTAAGTACAGCGGCGTTGACTACATGGAACAGGCGCTGGGCATCCTCGGAGAAAAATTCCCGATGATCGGGCTGGAGGTGTACCCTCTGCGAACAGAAGAGTACAGCCGTCTGGTGAAGGCGGGCGCGGAATCACTGTCTCTTTATCAGGAGACCTTTGATACCGAACTTTA
>CAZEHS010000033.1:0-26973 GCA_964511875.1 uncultured Peptostreptococcaceae bacterium | reverse complement strand
GCTGTAGGTGAAGGATGCAGGCAATGTATTGCATGCGGGAACGCTTACAGTTAACGACGTAGATCCTTTCTACACCAGACAGCCGAGCGCCCGCACCGATGAGGAGTACACAGAGTTTTACCGCAAGACATTCGAGGATTTAAAAGAACCCCTGTTCTGGATTCATCTGAATATGGATTATCCTTTCAACCTTAAAGGTATCCTCTACTTCCCCAGATTGAATACGGAATTCGATACCCTGGAGGGACGGATCAAGCTTTATAACAATCAGGTCTTCGTTGCGGATAATATCAAGGAAGCCCTTCCCGAATACCTGCTGCTTCTTAAAGGCGTCATTGACTGCCCGGATCTCCCCCTTAATGTTTCACGAAGCTTCCTCCAGAACGACGGGTATGTCAAGAAGATTTCCGATTATATTTCAAAAAAAGTTGCGGACAAACTGAACGGACTGTTCAATACCGAACGCCCCCTATTGGAGGGCTTCTGGGACGACCTTCATCCATTTGTGAAGTACGGGTCCCTGAAGGACGCCAAGTTTCAGGAAAAGCTGGCTGATAATGTCCTTTATAAGACCACCAAAGGAAACTACGTGACACTCCAGGAATATCTGGATCAGCATCTCGGGAAGCTTGAAAACCAGGTATACTATGTTACTGATCAGGTTCAGCAGACTCAATATATCCAAATCCTGCAATCACACGGAGTAGAAGCTGTTCTTCTGGAACACAGCATCGATACGCCTTTCATATCATTGGTTGAATCCAAGAAGGAAGGCTTGCAGTTCCAACGGGTAGACTCAGACCTCTCTGATCTGATGAAAGAGATTCCGGTTGAGGCAGATGCTGAAATCATCAAAAGCGAGACTGAATCCCTTCTGAACACCTTCAAAACCGCGCTGAATCGGGAGGATCTGAAATTACAGCTGGAGACCTTGAAAAATGAAGAGGTATCCGGCATGATCATCCTTTCTGAAACTAATCGCCGGATGCAGGACATGTTCAAATCCTACGGGATGAAGCACATGGATTCCAAGATGTTCCCCAGCGAGGAAATCCTGGTCCTGAACCGCAAGCACCCCCTTGTCCAATTCATCCTGAAAGAAGGCCAGCCTGAGGACCTTAAGGATCTGGTTGTCCGCCAGCTCTATGATTTGGCACTCATGAGCCATAAGCCGCTCTCATCCGATGAGATGACCGCTTTCATACAGCGAAGCAATGAGTTGATGAAGCGGATGGTCACGATGTAAGCAAAAGAAAGTCTCCACATATCCTATGCTGCAAAAATCTCCGTGAGCCAGGGAAACCTGATTCACGGAGATTTTTTAATCCTGCTGTTTATCGCGGATGTAGATATGCTTGATTCGTTTGCTTTCCTTGGTTGGTCGGGCTTCCACCTCAAACCGGTCTATCTGCTTTATCAATGTGGTAAGCTTGGTGAATCCGTAGTTCCGTGCATCGAAGTCAGGCTGTTTTTTTGCTATGATGGATCCGACACTTCCCAGAAACGCCCATCCATTGTCATCCGCGACGTCTTCTATCGAAGCGGCGATCAGCTGGATAACCTCCGGCTTGATGGCATCTCCAACCGGCTTCAGTTCTTTATTTCCATTTCCGTTCGTACTGCCGGTCGTATGCCTATCCTGTTCCTTTTGAACTGAACCCTTATTCAGGATCTCTATGTAGATGAAGCGATCACAGGCCACGATGAATGGGTTAGGCGTTTTCTTCTCCCCGATTCCTATGACACGCATGCTGGCTTCTCTCAACCGGGTGGCAAGCCGCGTGAAGTCACTGTCACTTGATACGATGCAAAAACCATCCACTTTCGCTGAATAAAGGATATCCATGGCATCGATAATGAGAGCCGAGTCGCTGGAGTTCTTGCCGGTCGTATAACTGTATTGCTGTATCGGCGTTATGGCATTCTCAAGCAGTACATTCTTCCAGCCTGCCAGGTTAGGCTTTGTCCAGTCCCCGTAGATCCGTTTGATGGTGGGCATGCCGTATTTAGCAATTTCGTCCATGATTTCTTTGATTTTCGAGTAAGGGACATTATCCGCATCAATCAGCACTGCAAAGCGCAGTTCGTCGTTCCGGGTCATAAGGTACTCCTTTTTTTACAGGTTATCATCAGTGTATCTGAAATGAACGGTTTATACAATTCCTTTCCAGTATGTAAGATTCTTTGCGGATCTATCCTAAAGCCACATCAAGGAACATCATGACGATGAATCCACCCATTGTTCCCAAAGTAGCAATATCGGTATTCCCCGAGGTCTGACTTTCAGGTATCAGTTCTTCAATTACTACATAAATCATGGCTCCGGCAGCGAACGATAAGGCATATGGAAGGATCGGACGGGAAAAATATACAGCCGCAGCACCCACGACGCCCGCAACAGGTTCAACCATCCCAGACAGCTGACCATACCAGAAGCTCTTGGTCCTGCTGAGCCCTTCCCGGCGCAGAGGTATGGAGACCGCCGCTCCTTCCGGAAAGTTTTGAAGTCCGATACCAATGGCCAGGGCTATGGCACCTGCAATCGTCGCCGAGGGAAGGCCGGCTGCAACTGCGCCGAAAGCGACTCCGACAGCCAGACCCTCGGGTATATTATGCAGGGTAATGGCCATTACAAGAAGAACGCTGCGCTGCCAGCGGGTTTTGATGCCCTCGGCATTCTCAATAGGCTGAAACAGGTGCAAGTGAGGTATGAACGAATCCACAAGCTTGAGGAAGATCCCCCCGGACGCAAAGCCCACAACCGCAGGCAACCATGGGGGCAGTCCCATCTCTTCCGACATTTCAATGGCGGGGGCTAAAAGGGACCAATAGCTGGCAGCAATCATGACTCCCGCTGCAAATCCCAGCATGGCATCAAGAACTTTCTTGTTGATGCTTTTAAAGAAGAATACGAGGGAAGCTCCCAATGCTGTAACAAACCATGTAAAAATGGTGGCAATAAGCGCCTGTACCACCGGATGAAGCGATATGAAGGATTGCATCATCTATTAACCTCCTGTGAATCTGGTATGCTGTTTCACTCTCATGATATAGCAGTTGATAGTTATTATCAACTCCCCCCTTGCATAAGACTCCAACTTGTATCTTTTGATACCCAGAACATGCTACAATACATCATATTATTCTTAAATATCAAAGGAGATTTCAATGTCATCCATTCTTGGCGCCCTTCGCAAAACCATTCAGGAATACGAACTGATCAAATCAGGGGACCGAATCGCTGTCGGCCTGTCAGGCGGAAAAGACAGCACTGCCCTGTTATGGGCCCTCAAAAAATTCCAGCGCTTCAGCCCGATTCCTTTTGAGCTTGAGGCCATTACGATTTCAAACGGATTCGAGAATATGGATCTGAGCCCAATGGTTCAACTCTGTGCAGAATTGGAAGTCCCCTATCATATCGAAGAAACACAGATCGCACATATCGTATTCGATATCCGTAAAGAAAAGAACCCTTGCTCCCTCTGCGCCAAGATGAGGCGTGGAGCCCTTACCGATGCAATGAACCATAAGAACCTGAATGTGCTGGCATTAGGCCATCACGCTGATGACGCCATTGAAACCATGATGATGAATATGCTGTACACGGGTAAGATCAGTACATTCGAAGTCAAAAGCTACCTTAGCAGGTCCAAGGTGACCATGATCCGCCCCCTGATCGGAAGTTCAGAACGGGATGTCATCGGCCTGATCCGTGAACTGAACCTGCCTGTGATCCCCAGCCCTTGCCCCGCAACAGGTACAACAAAGCGCCACGAGATCAGCCTAATGCTTGCTTCGATTTACAAAACCATACCCAATTCCCGCGCGAGTCTACTGACTGCCATGAAGAATGAGGAGCAGATGAATCTGTGGTTTCCATCCCAGATTGCCAGTCGGGTCGCGACAGCTTCTGAAGAGGATGCATGATTTGTTCAATATTTTGAAAATTGGGTCAACCGACCTATATTAAATTGACAAGGGTCAATACTTTAACTTATAATCCATATAGATGGATATCACTTATTGGATTCTTAAAAAGCGGAGTTTGCTAAAAACTAAACAAAGAATCCAATCAATTCAAAGGAGGTAATCAGGTGAAAAAGTTCATTGCTCAATCCTTGGTCATGATTCTCATCCTTTCCGTTCCAGTTTTTGGTGCACCGCTTTCTCCAAAAGTTGATTCAGTTTCCGCCGCCACAACATGGGCGCCGGAAGCCCCGGCTAAACCACCTGTTCCCGCTCCCGCTCCAGTTAAAACACCAGCCCCGACCAATACGCCAGCTCCAGTAAAAGCCTCTGTACCTCTTGTGGTCCCTTTTGACGGGCAGGCTTATATCGTTGTTGCCGGTGATTCCATGTGGAAGATTGCAGCCAAATACAAGCTGACACTCGCTCAATTAATCGCTATGAATCCACAAATCAAGAATCCAGGGCTCATCTATATCGGACAAAAGGTCATTGTAAAAGCAAATGCAGAATTACCTGCCGCACCGGCAGTGACACCCGTCGTCACGCCACCTGTCACTCCCGCTGTACTGAAGGTATATGAAGGGCTAGGGTCTAAAACGACCTTCCGAAACGGTCCTGGCGCAGACAGTGAAAAAGTTCCAGTATACAGCTTCAATGTAGCGATGGCCCGTGCGACTTTTGATTCTGCAGGCAGGATACTCAACGTTTACATTGATGGATACGAGGTCGCGACTCCTAACTATGACGGCGCATCCATGCCGCATTTCTCAGGCTGGCCGAATCAAGCGGGCTACAATGTTACGGATCACGCCACTGAAAAGGTTACCGGAATCTCGACAAACACACCTGAATCCGCCGCTGCAGAGGTTAGTAGCTGGCTGACAAAACGTCAGCGCGGAGACAGCTATGCTATGAATCCTGCAAACGAATGGTATAAACAAATGGACTTCTATCAGAACTTCTTTGTCGGTAAAACCGTTGATGAATTGGAAGCTTGGTTTGCAAAATACACGACAACCGCTGGCCGTCCAATCAAAGCGAATACCACAAACGAGGCTGACCTTGCGAAGTATAACAAACTGACTGACGCCGAAAAATCAGAACTGGCTGATGTCGTTTCCGGTGCAACCATGTCTCTCCGAGACTCACATGGAGATTTCCTCGGCTCCGTAGCTGAAGCATACAAGAATCGTGTTGAAGTGAACGTACCTGCCAAATAATAACACATCACGGCCTGTATCGAATGATAAAGCGACTCACTCCTGGTCCGGCAGTTTTCTTATGCCGGGCGCCATCAGGAGCTGAGTCGCTTTTTTAATTTTAGGCTTGTGGTAATGACACTCATACACTATTGGTTAGCTAAAAGGAACTCCCCGGTATCCATGTCATAAATGAAAATTTCGCCAGTTTCAATGATATAATGCCAGCCCCCCAGTTCCAGCTGACCGGAATCCACCTTCTGCCATATATAAGGATATGTCATCAAGTGCTTCAACTGCTCTACCACATTATTCTGCTCCATCATCCACTCCTGCGCTTCCGGTTCAGCCTCACTGTATTCCTCAAGAACCCGGTCCCTGACGGGACGAATCAATTCCAGCCATTTACGGGTATGCGGCAGTTTGTCCAGATTTTCAGAGGGGTTCAGGCACGCAGCGCATCCACCACAGTTGGAGTGGCCGCAGATGATGATGTTTTCTACGCCGAGATAGAGCACTGCATATTCGATAGCTGAAGTTGTCGCCGCATACTCGGCGGTTTCACGATAAGGCGGCACGATATTCGCTATATTACGTATGATGAATAATTCTCCCGGCAATGTTCCGGTAATCAGATTAGGATCGACACGGGAATCCGAGCAGGAAATGAATAACGTATGAGGTTTCTGACTTGCCTTCAAACCTTTGAATAACTCTTCATGCGCTTCAAAGTCCTCGCGCCTGAATTTGACTATTCCGTCCAAAACCTTTTGAATGACGATACACCACCTTTCGCATGATCATGCAAATATATCAATTCATCTTGACGTATGGCTCGATATGAACAATCACTGATACACTTTCACCATACTTTTCTTTCAGGACCTCCTGAATGGAGTGGTCCAGGGCATGGGCCTCAGCAACACTCATATCCGGGTGAGTCTGTGCATGAAGGTCAATATGAATATCGTCCTTGCGCCCCCGGCTCCTCACCTTATGGCACCCCATAACACCGGCGCATGTCATCACCTGTTCACAGATTTCCTCACTGCTTAGGGCCGCTGCATCTGCAGACACATTACTGGAGGCAGTGAAAATCTCATAGCTCGCTTTATATATGAATCCTGAAATCAGTAGCGATACGACCCCATCAATAATGGGTGGGAATCCGAACTTGAGCAGGATCATCGTCATTATGACGCCGCTAGTGATAAGGATATCGCTTTTCGTATGCTCTGAATCGGATACAAGTACATCGCTGGAAAACTTGAGTCCCTGGGTCCGTTCATATTTCACAACGAAAATATTGACAATCAGCGTGGTGATCATCACGATAAAGCTCAGTGTGCTGATTTCCGGTATTTTCGGATCGATGATGCTCAGGACAGATCCGTATGCCACCTTGGAGCCTACGGCGAACAGCAACACCCCGATCATCAGACTTGAGATGGTCTCAAATTTTTTATGTCCATAGGGATGACTTTCATCCTCCGGCCGACCAGCGACAGATAGTCCGATGATCCCGACGATGTTCCCGCTGCCATCACTTAGTGAATGATAGCCATCAGCAACGATACTGCCGCTGTTTGCCATAGTTCCTACGATTATTTTGAAAACAGCCACTGCAAAATTCATCCCCATGACGATCCAAAGGACGTTTATTGCCTTGCGGCTGTTATTGCTTGCATTTACCGACATATTACCCTCCACACATTTGGATTATCCCCCTATTATACTGGATAAAACCAACTTCTGCGAAGCGACATATAAAACTATGTGATAGAGTGTTTATTCAACAGCGATTATCATTTTCATAATTAACAGTATTGATTTAACCCTTCATAAATCTGCATAGTTTGCTTATTTATAAAATATATTCATTCTCATTCGAATTATATATTTGTAATAACTATACAACTGATTGCTCTCGTATCTTATTATGAAGATGTGCCTCATCTGTCTTTCCGCGATTGATGAGATTGGCGACACTTACTATTACACGGGTCAGGTTGGCCTTTCGAGGGTATGCCAAATACCTCGGACGCCAATCCGGCTGGAATTTATTTTTGTATTGATGAAGTCCTTCAAAGGAATACAGTCGGTTGCCATGATCATACAAGAATCCAGCTAACCGTTCCGCAGATGAGGGATATCCAGTGCGACCCACATTTGACAATGGAGCCATACCAAAATTAAACCGCTTATAACCTGTCTCTTTAGCCCAAAGCATCAAATGCAGAAAAAGGTAGTCCATCAATCCGTTGGGACTTTCAGGGACATAACGCATCAGATCAACAGATATCTCATCCAAATCATGATAAGCAGGCATTAGGGAAGCAAAGGCCACCAGAAGACCCTCCTTTGAGCGGATTAAAGCAACGGGTGATTTCTCGAGGTACTCCTCATCGAAAAAACCAAGTGAGAACTGCTTCTCGTGACGTCCCGACAGCCATGCATCCGATATGTGTCTAAGATCATCCATGCAGGTGACCGAAGCTCCTGTTTCGAGGAGCTCAAATCGAAAGCCCTCCCGTTCAATACGGTTTCGTGCATTGCGCAGTCCCTTGAAATGGGACTTGTTCAGATCAAAATCAGTCAGCTCGACAAAGGCCTCCTCCCCCAGTTTGAAAAAGTCGAATCCCTGGTCATGGAGGATTGGCAGAAGAGATTCTGTCACTTGGTATAAAACAGGGGTCAAGCCGTACCGGTCAGCGGCATTCCTGAACTTTTCCAAAACAACGGTCTGCGAAGATCGATTGCCCAGGGGCTCTCCCAAAGCTACAAGGCAGTCACCAGATCTCTTATATGGAATCAGAACAGTGTCGTCCAAAGCCCAGAAAAAACTTTTATCCCGGAGAAACAACAGATGGGTGTGACTATTGCCGGCCTGGGTTTTCAGAAGCACCTCCAATTTTACGAAATCCTCAGGAGCGGGCGGCAATATACCCAGATCCGGTCTCTCCATGGTTTTTAGCCAGAAAGCATAGATCAGCCAGGAGAGCCCCAGTGCAGCAATCCCGTTATTGATGAAATCATCTGAAGTGAAATGCAGCATGCTGATTCCTGAGTGCGTTTTCAGGAATGCAATGGGATGTGGCTGTCCCGACAGGATATAGAATGCTGCCATGACAGCCGTCAGCAGCATGGGTTTAATGACCCGAACGAAACTTGTCGGTGTAGACAGATTATTGAATACGGGCTTCGATAACCAGAGCAGTAAGAATACCACTGCCAGGTAGAACATTTCTTCGAAGTCCATCCCCTTCATGAAAGTGAAAATCCCTCCAAATACAAGCAAAACCAGACAGGCCAACCAGGCTCGTCTAATGCGGATACGAATTTCATCAGCAAGCAGCAGCATGACAAGTCCAATAGCCAGGGAAATCCTGTGTGATATCTGAAGAATCGGCATGCTGAAAACGTCAGCAAAAAACCGAATCCGGCTCGGAAAGCCAGGGGTTGCCGCCGAAGCCACTAACAGCAACCCGCCGCTGAAAACCAGCACTGACAAAGCTTTCGAAGCCATCTCCCCGATCAGCGCATTCGGACTGCTGGATATCAATGGCTCATGTTCAACGGCCGGTGGACTTAGAAATTGCAGGAAGCCTTTGCCAAAACGCAGCATGTGAGGAGACAATTCCCCCACTGCAAGAACGGCACTTATCAGCAGGGGTACTGCATAGTAGAAAAAACGAAACAGCAAAAGTGAGGCCAATGCTTCTTCGGATGTGGTTCCATACGCCTGAAGCCCTGAAAGCAGCATCAGATCGAAGGTTCCGATTCCGCCCGGAATCATGCTTGTAATTCCAGCTGCTGTAGCGATGCTGAAGAGCCCGGCAGCCTGGAGCAGCGAGATTCCCGGATGTATGCTTCTTAGGATGAACCACAGCACAAAAGCAGCCGCAGACCAATCCAGAGCTGAAACCGCCGTCAGGATCAAGCGGGTTCGGGTTTCTTCCCTGTTCGGACTGTGAGACATATTCAAACGGCGCCATGAGATCCTGATGTCTGTGAACCAGCAATAGATGGGAATGTAGGATGCAAACCCTGCAATAAGCACAGGAAGCCACTTGTATTCATGAATCAGGGGAGCGACACCGGTAAGGCCGGTCAGATTCAAAAGCATGAGACACCCCAGCCCTGTAACCGCAGCAGGAATGATCAGCAGGCTCATCCGCTGAATGACCTTTTCACTGACCTCTGTATTCTTATATAGCAGCATCCGGGCTCCAGCGCCGCCCAGACCCCCGAATCCTGCTACATTGTTGAATGTATTGGATATCCATGAAACCTTCATGATACGCAGCGTCGAGATTGGCAGGCCAAGACGTCTGACAGCTGTGAAATCATAAAGGAAAGTCAGCCAGACCGCGACAATACTGACCCCCAGAAAGCCTGCCAAGTGCCCGGGAGTAAAGGTTCTGAGCAGATGCAGCGTGGAACCGAAGCTCAGATTTTGGACGAATTGGCGGCCATCCAAAAGAATCAGCGCCACAGCACAAAGTCCGAAAAGAATACGGCCCATCCGCTTGAATATATCCTCAAACCCTGGCTGAGATATGATTCCCCTCAAATTTCCCACAGGCACCTCCACAGGCATTCAAATGATTCTTCATGCTTCTCCAATCATATCTACCCATTTATCTTCCCCCAGTACCAGTCAAATCCGTTTATCAAAACAGACCTGAACGGATATGTTTGTGTGTATTCGTGGCATTTATGGGTATATATAACATGGAACAATTTGCAACATTCTTGGTTGTTTAGATATAGGAGGTCTAAGACATGCTCAAAATAGGTATCATAGTCGGAAGCACACGACCCGGCAGGAAATCGGATGCGGTCGCCCGTTGGGTTTATGAGATTGCTAAAAAGCGTATTGACACAACCTTTGAAATCGTCGACATCATCGACTACGGCCTTCCTCTGCTGGATGAACCGATATCACCTTCCATGGGGCGATACAGCAAGCCTCATACCATTAAGTGGGCTGCAAAAGTAGCAGAATTGGACGGCTATGTTTTCGTCACCGCTGAGTATAATCACGGAATCCCTGCAGCCCTTAAGAATGCCATCGACTTCGTATATGCCGAATGGAACAACAAGGCTGCCGGCTTCGTCAGCTATGGCTTCACTGGCGGCGCCCGGTCTGTTGAACAACTGAGGCAGGTCATGGGCGAAATGCAGATCGCCGACGTCAGGGCCCAGGTAATGCTTTCAATGTTCACTGATTTCGAGAACTTCAAGGTATTCAAACCAGACCCAAGGCACGAAGCCGAGGTTGACACCATGCTGGATCAGCTGATTGCCTGGAGCAGCGCACTGAAGACCTTGCGCTAGATGTGCTAAGCCTGTCACGCTTTCAGCCGAATGGCCTGAAGTCTACGACACAAAAAGGATGCCTCTTGAAAAGACATCCTTTTTTATGCGTCCAAAATATCAAAGCCCCATCGAAAAGCGCGTTATCCGTGGCAACCGATCCATGTGATTATACAGCAGTCACAATCTCATCATATCCCTTGCGCATTCTACGTGGATAAAGCACCTTGCTTTCATCTCTGTAGCCCAGTGATATGAGCATGACGACTACTTCACTCTCAGATAATCCGAACGCCTCTTTGATTCCCTGGAAATCCATGCCGCTCATAGGATGTGAATCCACGCCCTGCTCTTGGGCCGCCATCATGATCGACATTCCCAGAAGTCCTGCATTGCTTTCGGCAAATTTGATCTTACGTTCTTCTGTGGAGCCATAGAGCTGTGCTGCCATGCCCATGGCACCGCTTGCACCTTCTTCTCCGACCATTTCCTTCAGTTCATCCCACACACTGTTCTCAGCCCCATAGCCCTCACGGTCGCCAATCAGGATAAGTGTCGCAGGAGCATCCAGAATCTTCGGCTGGCCGAATGCTACCGGGTGCAGCTTCGCCTTCATTTCAGGGCTGGTTACTGCTATGATCCTCCAGGGCTGCAGGTTGAAAGCCGAGGGTGCCATTACTGCCAGATCGATTATTTCTTTAAGAATGCCGTCAGCCAATTGTTTTTCAGGGTCAAAATTGTTGACCGCTCTTCGTTCTTCGTAAATGCTTTTGAGATTCATAAGTAAGCCTCCTTATCAGTTGGTGAATCACGTCGGTTTAATTTTTACTAATTAGTGATATCCGGTCCTTGTATGGGGGACCGCAGTCCCCCGTTACTCAATGCCGTTCATTTTTTTCATCAGTCTGACCATCTCTTCTTTTTCTTCAGGCTGCAGCCTTTCCATTAGCTTTGCAAGGTCACCAAGATGCCTTGGAAAAAGCTCTGCTATCATCGCCTGGCCTCTCTCGGTGATTTCTATCCTGAAAACCCGCTTATCCTCCGGATCCTGATAGCGATTCACTAATCCCTCAAGCTCCAGGTTACGGATGACCACGGTCATATTGCCGCTGGTCGAGAGAGTTTTATCGATTATATCGCATATCCGAAGAGCACCTAAATGATAGAGCACTTCCAGAACACCGAATTGCGGAAGGGTCAGACCATATTCCGAAACCAACCGCTGGGTATTGCGGTCGAGATTCAGTGCTGATCGGCTGAGTCCGATGACCAGCTTCAGATTCAGTTGATTTTCGTCTCCGTAATCGTAAGTGGTTTTCATAGTTTGAATATATCACTAATTAGTATCATTGTCAAGCTTTTAGACAATCACTTTTTCGGATTTCAATTCTTCAATTTCCTCATCGGTGAATCCCAGCAGATCCTCCAGTATTTCGACCGTGTGCTGACCTAGTATAGGAGCCGGCATACGGATGCTGCCAGGAGTTTCGCTGAGCTTCACCGGGATTCCGGGCATTTTAAGCTTCCCGGCCACAGGGTGGTCCACTTCCACGATCATCTCCCGTGCCAGCACCTGCTCATTGGTGACAACCTTATCGACTGAATTGATGGGGCCGTTGGGTACACCTGCCTGATCCAGAATCGTCATCCATTCCTCAGTTGTCTTAAGAAGCACCACATCTGCTATCAAAGGCCTTAACTCAGCATAATGCTTGTTCCTTAACGGGTTCGTTACGAACCGCTCATCATTGATCAAGGCATCCAAACCGACTGTCAGGCAGAATTTGCCCCACAGTACATCATTCCCGGCAGCAATCATGATTTCCCCATCCAAGGTATCGAAGGGTTCAAAGGGAACAATGGATGTATGGCGGTTTCCGGCGGGTTTTGGAACGACGCCGGATACTTCGTAACGTGCGATTGCATTCTCCAGCATGGCTACCTGACAGTCGAGCATGGCCACATCCACCTTCTGGCCTTCACCGCTCTTATGCCGATGCTCAAGCGCAGCCAGTATTCCGATGGCCGTGAACATCCCTGCCGAGATGTCTCCGATGGAGGGTCCGACCCTTGTCGGTTTGCCGCCGAGCTCGCCTGTAATGCTCATGATGCCGCCCATGGCCTGGACGACGCCGTCATAGGCCGCCCGTTTACTGTATGGGCCTGTGTGTCCGAAACCTGAGGATGCTGCATAGATGATCCGCGGATTGATTTTTCTGAGCTCCTCATATCCAAGGCCTAGCTTCTCCATCGTACCGGGACGGAAATTCTCCGTTACAACATCGCATTTGCAGATGATCTTCTTCACCAGCTCAATGACTTTAGGGTCCTTCAGATTCAGCGTCATGCTCTTCTTGTTGCGATTTAGGCTCATAAAATAGGCGCTTTCCCCGTGGGCATAGGGACCAAACTGCCGGGAGTCATCGCCGCCGCCGGGAATCTCCACCTTGATGACCTCCGCCCCCAGATCCGCCAGAATCATCGTGCAGTAGGGGCCGGCCAGAACCCTTGTAAAATCCAGTATCCGTATATCTTTTAAAGCACTCATCGGTTCCTCCTAACGATCATATTTGATACGTCGTGCCGGTTCAAAGGCACTGCGGCCTTCCATCAGTATATCCTTATAGACCTGGATATTCCGGTCTTCGATATGGTCGAAAATCTGGGGTGTTTTGGAACCGTAGCTGACATACCTCAGCGGATCAGGATCCAGGCAGGCCGAGATGATTTCCTCTGTGCCTCTGGCCAGTGCCAGGGTTTGTGCGATGGGGCTGATGATCATGCTGTGACCGAAATAGTAGTTGTTTCCGGCATCAGGGCCAACCGCATTACACGCCATAACGTAGCAGTGATTGTCATAAGCCCGGGCCTTGGACGTGAGCTCCCATATTTCAAAGCTGCGCAAGAGCGCCGAAGGGCGGGTGATGATTTCAGCCCCCTTCAGGGCACATACACGGCTAAGCTCTGGAAAATCCCCATCGTAGCATATAATCATCCCGATCTTACCCAGTTTCGTGTCCACAACAACCACCTCTGAACCGGCTTTAGTCCAGCTGCGTTCCGTTGGGAAAGGATGGGTTTTCCGATAGTTGCCAAGAATCTCGCCCCGATCGTCAATCAGAACGGAGGAGTTCAGAATTTCACCGGGTTTATCACCCCGCTCATAAAGCGGAAGGACCACATGTACCTTCAGTTCCTTGGCAAGAAGCTGTACGTCGCGGGTATGGTCCCCCGGTATCGGGGCCAGCATCTCATAAAACTCTTCCTTGGGCATGTTCGGTGTGAATCCGGTAGTTATGGTTTCCGGGAAAAGTATCAGCTCTGCCTGGTGTTCCTCCACCGCCTTTTTCAGCCAATGGCAGCTTTTCTCAATATTGAACTTGATGTTATTCGGCTCAACTGCGAACTGTGCACAGGCCGCTGTGAATTCTTTCATGGAAAACTCCTTTCTTACTAAAACATTAGCCACGGATAACACGGATTTTCACGGATTAAGAATCCTATCATCCTAATTTCATCCTTGAAAATCTGTGCTAACTGTGGCTAATAAGTTGTACGTCATTGCGAGGAATGAAATGACGAGGCTCCTCGCAATGACGGTCTTTGATTCTGCACGAAACAATGCTCCTATTTCACTTCGTCATACGCTACGATACGGCAGATGGAGGATTCGCCGCCCTGGAACTTCCACGGGTAGCAGCCGACAATCAGGCGTTTGTTGAGGATTTCGTCTATCTGGCCGCCCACGTTCTCCGCATGGATGATATCCAGTGGGAACAGGTCGATATGCATCAACTGATAATCGTCCTCAGGGAAAATCTCATCCAAGGTCTTATTGTATTTCTTTTGGAAGTACTCATCGCATTTCCTGGCTTCACGGGGCTCCCAATCGCGGATCTTGGTATTCATGGGATGGTCCGCGCTGCCGCAGTCGACGCCTATCCATTTGATCTTCATTTTGGCGCACCATTCGGAGAACTCCTTGGTCGGGCCCGGATGACGGAGCATGTAGCGTCGCTCATCGCCTTCAGGCTGGTCCCATCCGTATTTATGGTAGCCGGTGTTGATGATCAGGATATCCCCTTCTTTTACTTCTACGCGGTCTGTGATGTCCTTGGAGGTATAGATCCCGTAATCTTCAGCGATATCCGAGAGGTCAACCACGACACCGGGGCCGATCAGATCCTCAAGCGGAATCTGGGAGATATCGCGTCCATGTGTGCAGAAATGCAGGGATCCGTCCAGATGGGTACCCACATGGTTGGATGTTGTGATGACCTGCCCATTGGCTCCGTTGGGGCTGAGCCGCTTGAAAAATTTGATCTGCAGAGGCTCATAAGTAGGCCATGCGGGAGTCAGGTGACTAAGATTCTGTGTAAGATCGTACATTTTAACGTTTTTCCAAAAATCCATTGTTTGTTCCTCCTGTTTGTTGGTTAAAAAAATTCACAACATTCATGCAACCACCGAATTCACCGAAATCACCGAATGAATCTATGCATCAGATTAGACCTTTCGGTGTGTTCGGTGAATTCGGTGGTTACAAAATGGTTTAGATCATCCCGCTTCAGATCAGTCCTTCCGCTTCCATCTTTGCGACAAAGGCTTCCAGGGCGTCTTCATAGCATTTCATTGGCGGGTGAACGAGTCCGGCGCCGACCTGGCCGATTCCGGCAAGCTTGTGGGCGATCCCGGTATTGATGATCGGCCGGATCTGGGTTTCGATTACCTTACGGATATCGATGCCTGTGGGAGTGCCTCTGAAATTCATGTACGGCATCTTGTAGGCGTTGTTCTCAGCCAGTGTGATTTCATACATGCTGGTGGTGTAATTGACGGCATCCTGAGGTGTGCCGCCGACGAACTGAACGATAGCCGGTGCAGTCGCCATGGCGAATCCGCCTATGCCGCTGGTTTCGGTGATGACTGAGTCTCCGATATCCGGATTAGCATCGTCCATGGAAAATCCCGGGAAAAACAGGCCGTCTATATACTCGGCGGGGGCAGTGAACCATTGATCGCCAAGACCGGACACCCGTATACCAAAATCCGTGCCGTTCCGCGCCTGAGCGTAAACCATCGTGGAATAAGGTATGCCGCCGGCAGGGTCCAATGCACTCTTTTGTGCCGGCATGGTCAGGTTCAGGAAAAAGTGGTCATTAGAATGCATGAATTTAAGAACATCGATCTTATCCTGATCCGGATGCTTGGTCATGACGATATAAGGAGCGATTTCCCTTATGAAGAGGGATGTACCGGCCTTGTTCCGGTTATGGCCTTCATCACCCATTTGCACCACCTGGGCAATCATGGCTTTCAGATCTATGGGACCGGAGTGAATCAAGGCATCCTTCAGTACAGGGCCAAGTACTCTCTCCATCCATTGCAAGCGCTCAATGACCTCGGAACTGTAGGCTCCATAACGAAGCACCTTGCCTAGCCCCTCATTCAGAGTACAGTAGGCCATATTTCCGAAGGTCTCGTTCTTAATTATCCATACAGGCATCCTGGCAGTTACAACACCCGCCATGGGGCCTACTGAATTATGATGATGACAGGAATCAAACCGGATTTCCCCGGAAGCTGCCAGTTTTTCCGCTTCTGCTTCATTATTTGCCAGGCCTTCATAGATAAGACCACCGATGACGGCACCCTTAAGGGGTCCACTCATGCGATCCCATGTGATGGGAGGTCCAGCATGGAGAATTGTCTTCTTGTCCATATCAGGGATGACTTCCCCGGCGATTCCTATTCCGATCAACTTCGGCTGTGCTGATAACAGCCTTTCGACCGCTTCTGCATTGGCCTTCTCAATTCTTTCCTTCATGATGCACCTCGTTTCATTTCAGTCTGTTAAGGAGTGACGCCAGCCGCTCGTTTCCACCGGCCGGAGGCCGCCAATCCATCTGCAGTGTTTCCACCTGCTGCGATTTCAGATCTTCGCTGAAACCGTCCAACCCCATATTGATTACCTTTAACTGCTTTCCAAAAAACTCATTGAGTTTCCCCATTCACATAACCCCCTTTAACGCCTTGAGGATCCGTCCCGCCAGATGGGCTGCCTGTGCATTGGACGGCATGACGATGACCCCGGCCGCCTCCATTTCCTTCTTCATGACCGCCAGGCCTTGGGGATCCGCATCCGTACCGCAGATGCTGGTGATCACAGTCAGGCTGCCTCCCAGATCTTGCGCTTTCTTCCTTGCTTTACGAACGGCAACACTCAATTCCAAGGCAGGATTCGGATGGGCGCCGTAACCCAGAACAAGATCCAAGATCAGTACGGCAGTCTGAGCATCTGTGTCCTTCACAAGTCTTTCATTTCGAATGCTGGGATCGATCATCGGATGGGGCCTTCCAACCGTAAACTGGTCATCTCCTAAATCCAAAACCGTATTTTCTTTGGCTTCCCAAACGTTCTCCATAGCCCATTCAGGTTTTAACGGGACGTTGGACCAGATTCCCCAGCCTTCCTTGTCGAGGAGTTTCATGGTTTCATCCGCAAGAGTTCCGCCAGTGTATAAGCCCCTGAGATATTTCTGAGAGGGTCGCTTTCCTTCCATTTCCTTATGGATCAGTTCTTCCAGAGCTTCATCGGACATATCGAAGCCGGTGAAGTCCACCGGAGTATTGCCATTTGCCAGAGCAACTGCTTTTCGGGCAGTATCCTCAAGGCTCAGACCGGCAATTGCGCCTGCCCGCCTGATGATATCAGGGTTTCCGCCTATGAAATGAACGACCACAGGCTTATCAGTCTTTTTGACCAGCCCCAGAACCTTTGCCGCGATGCTTTCTGCAGGCGGCTTTGAAATCAGGACAATGACCTTCGTTTCAGGATCATCCATGAGTGCTTCAAAGCTTTGGATCATCATGAGTCCGCCGATTTCGACCCTTAAATCGCGACCGCCGGTGCCGATCACCTGGGATACCCCTGATCCGAACCGGTCCACGTGGACTGAAACCTCCTGAGTACCGGTACCTGAAGCGCCGACAATGCCGACAGGGCCTTTTTTAATAACGTTGGCGAATGCCAGTGGTATGTTATTGATGATGGAGGTTCCGCAGTCCGGGCCCATCATCAGAAGCCCTTTGCTGACAGCCAGTTCTTTCAGGGCTTTTTCGTCTTCTATGGATACGTTGTCACTGAATAACATGACATGGCAGTTGTTGTCCAAAGCCTTTCGGACTTCAGGTGCGGCAAATTTTCCGGGCACACTTACGATTACCATGTTGGCATCCGGCATCATTTCAAATGCACTGCTCAGAGTCACGGGCCTATAGCTGCTTCCGGACGAAATTTTCCGATGGTTCAGAAGCTCCTCGACCATGGCTTCTACTTCCGGCATCAGGGATTCATCCTCTAGCAGGACCGATATGAAAAAATCATTGGGTGAGCATGCTTTAATGGCATCATCGGCCATGTTGAGATTCGCAACCAACTCCAGATTAAGCTCTGTTCCCATCCCGATAAGCGCTTCCTCCACACCGGGAATCTGCTTGATTTCCTTTGATATCAGCATCAGTGTTACAGAGTCATAGTATGTGTTTTTTCTTACTGCACTTTTTACAATCATTCAAGCTTCCTCCTTGCATCTTCCGATGTCAGTACGCAATGGGCGACAAATACTCCCAGCGCGTGATCCGTACCGGATGTTTCTCCCATCCTGTCCAGTTCAAACAGAACAGGCTCCAGCTCTGGTCCGAATTTGCCGAGCAATGCTGTCTGAAGATCCATGAACCTTTTTGGCATCAGGCCTTTTGAAAGATTCTTCAGCATTTCCGCACTTACTCGGGTAGTACGGTCGTTGGACTCATCAGCAATCAGCTGAAGCGGCAGCATGAAAGCCTCTTCCTTTAGCCTATAGTAGCTTTTCAGATAGATCATCGAGGCGCCTACACCTGCCAGAAAGTCATCTCCTGAGGGGGTAAGTCCAGGACCGAAACCGATGATTCCCCTTACTTTTTCCCGAATCTTCTCTGCATCATTTTCGACAAGCACTGCCGTGAATGCCTGTATCCGCTCCAGAGCAAACTGTCCGAAGACATTGAGCTCCGTTTCCGGCTGCAGCTTCCGAATTCGATCGGGTAGCTCCAGGTACTCGATAACATTTGCTACACCAGCCATGTTTCCGTTTTTCAGAATCCATTTCTCCAGTTTTTCCAGACGCTCATTTTTAACGGTCGGCCCTACCGGTTCAGCAATCCCCACGGCATGGGGGTTCCATGTGCGTAAACCGCTCAGCTTCAAATCAAGACCGGCTTCCTTGATGCTTATCCTGCCATAACCGATTTCCATCTTCATGCCTGGCAGCAATCGAAGGTTTTTCAGGCTGGGAGCCTTGACGATCAGTCCCATAGGGCCAATCTCAGCTTCCTCTGTCAGCAGAGTCATCCATCCATATTCATCAAATGTGCAGTTCACAGCATGATCGAATACAGAATGGACCTGCCCAACCGTAGACTGGCTTTCTGCTGCAATCTCTGCCAGATCGTTCGCTATCAGAATGGCATTCATGGCTCTCCTCCAAAAGAATACACGTCTAATACCAATGTACTCTTTTCCTGTTGCGGTTCCATTGTTTGGGAGAACCAAAGTTTCTGAAGGGCCCTTGTGAGTTGTTGATAAGAACCATCAGCTGCCCTTCCGGCTTCCCATCAGACCCAGCACCTTAAGAGCGATCTGGAGGTTAAGTCGAATGTCCGGGTCATCCAGATCCTTTCCTAGGATGTCCTTAATCCGCTGCATTCGATAAATGACTGTATTGTAGTGTGTGAACATCACTTCGGATACACGCTTTAGATTGCTGCGGCATTCAAAATACTTTTTAAGAGTTTCAACCAGCTGGGAATCCTTCTCCTTGTCATAAGCTACCAATGGCTCCAAAGTCTCCTTGTAAAACTGGATCAGCTCCGGCTGCAATTCTTCATAGGAGAGAATCCTGAAGATTCCCAGGTCATCATAATGAACGGGGCCTGGTTTATCCGGATTCAGGCGACTGGTTTCTGCTGCCCGTCCCGCTTCCCGGTAGCTCTGCGGAAGTCGTTGGAATTCCCTGCAGGGCCGTCCTATCCCAATAGAGATCAACTGGGCCAGACCATCTGCAGATGCAGCTTTCTGGATGTCACTGAAGAATTTTAGAACACTCTCCTTGATCTCGATGTCCGGGATTTCAGATGACGATCCGTACATCAGAATCATTCGATCACTTTTTGAGCCGAACAGAACCCGATGGCCGCCGGACCAGATTTGTCTCTCCACCAGGCTGACCAGCCGACTTCCCAAATAATTCAGATACCCGGTATTGTTTGGAGTCATCCTATACAGATTTTCTGTCTGGGTGTATGAAATAACCGCGACGCTATAAATCTGGCTGCTGTCAAAGTTAAAATACGCCGCCTTCTCAAGGGCCCGGCGTTGCCTGAATTCTTCTTCAGACAGCAGATCCTCGAAAAATTCGATCCTGTGTTTGTTCTCACCTTCAAACAACGACAGCTTCTTCATCAGGTCTAAAGCCACCAATGATGTTGCCGCTTCAATAGTGGAAAGATCCATGGGCGTCAGTGTTCTCAAGTCTTCCCATAGAATTATCCGCCCATATTTGCGTTCCTCCGATTTGATGGGGATCATATATCGTACCGTCCTCTTCCCGGCCAGATTATCAGCAAATCGGATGTATTCTCCTGCGAGTTCATCATAAGCTGCAGGTTTATTGCGCTGCTGTCCCAGGGTATTGATGACACCTTCAATGTCACTGCGGACTCCGGATTCACACAAAACCACATGGGATCTGAAAACATCATCCATGATTGCGATGGATACTCCCATGGATTCATGGATTGCAAGGGCAATTTCATCCATGCCTCCCCCACGAAGCATCAGCTTCATAAGGCGGTCATTGAAGGTATCGATCCGCTGGAGCATTGCCATCTGCTGGTTCATCACCTCTACGAGAACCGGCTGCATGATATCGGCAAAAGAAGCGGTATAAGGAAGCTCTATGATGGGAAAATCAAGTGAATCACTGGCGGCAAGTGCATCCGCCGGAATTTCCTGAATGAACCGCCTCGTTTTTATGCCTATTCCAGCCAATCCTTTTCCGTTGAGTGCTTCTATGAGATGCTTCAGTTTTTCAGGAGTGTCCTTGATCGAATAGGCTGTGGTCAGGAGGAACTCTCCCGGCTTTACCCAGTCCAGAATATCCGGCACTTCCATGACATCCATCTTCGTTATCCTGTGATCGAGTCCCCCACTGCCGGAAAGCAATTTGGCTCCTTGCAGCACATCCATTCCCAACAGCTCTCTTACTGTGATTCCATTTGCCTGATGCATCTAAGCCTCCCTAGTACGACGGAGTGTCAGGACTGCTTCCAGAACACCTCCTGCCACTGCCCTCGCCTTATCCGAAATCTCAAAGCAGGCGGACCGGTCCGCACGGGGATCCACATCGCCGATCTTGAAGCCGGTTGTAACGGCGATGCCTTCTGCAATGAGACCGCGCAGCATACCTCGGATTTCTGACTTCACAGGAATACCGGCTACTTCCATGACTATTTCATCAGCTTCTACCATATCTCCAATTGCCCTGATGTTCTTTACGATGCCATCTACTGGGGCTCTCAGAATCCTTTCGGATGTATAGCCGTCTATATTTCCAGGAACGCCGGTGTTGGGTTCAGCAGACCCGGAATAGAGCACCTTGCCCAACCGATGCCCCCGATTGGTTTCAATGACTGCGTGGACATTTTCTCCTGCTGTGAAGCCTGGCCCCAGTCCCACAACGATTGGCGCCATGTCCAGAGATGTCCCCATATTCCGTTTGGCTAGAATTGCGTCCACTACCACCATCGGCTTCAACTTCCGGATCCATTCCCCTTCCGGATCCACGACGACAGACACGGCACCCTGGGCCCAGGCCTGTTCCATGTCCGCCACATCCCTGCATAGAATCCCACGGATGCTCTCCACTTCGCTCATTCCAGCCATAACAGCCTCTGCGAGAGAGACGGTCCTCCTGATCACTGTTGGCCTCTCGCATTCCAGAGCCAGAACTCGCCATCCCCCAAGATGCAGGCGTGCAATCGTGCCGGTGGCCACATCCCCGGCGCTCCTTACAATGACAAGATCCTTATGCTTGCGTACGGAATCAGAAAATGAATTCCCCGTTTTCCCTGCCCTGATTTTCATGATTTCTGCCAAAATACTCACCGCAATCTCCTCAGGGGTTTCAGAACCGATATCAAGGCCGATCGGAGCGAACACACGGTCAACATTTTCCAGCAGATATCCATCTGCCAGCAGGTGATTCCTGATGATTGTAACCTTTCTACGGCTGCCGATCACTCCAACATATCCGGCACCACGATTGAAAACAGACCTCAAAGCGATTTCGTCCGCATCTTTGGTAGCAATGACAACAGAGGTGTCCCCATCCACAGGGGCCAGCATCACAGCAGCTTCTAATGATGGTTCCGTATAGATGCCAGCTGCTTCGGGATATCGTTCAACCGAAGCGAATTCCGGTCGTTCATCAACCACTCGGCACTCATAGCCCAGAAAAATACCCAGTTTATATACCGCCAGATTCACATGGCCGCCGCCAACGAGCAATAACTTGGGTCGACTTGTACTGACATCGATGAACACAGTCATATCCCCTCCGCAGTGCATGGGAAGCCCGCCCTCGGCATCACTATTAAGGGTCAACTGCACCGAACGGGATTTACCCTCTTTAAGGGCCTCGACCGCTTCCTCAATCACTGTTCTTTCCGCAATTCCTCCGCCGATGGTGCCGATGATGCTGCCATCCTCAAGAACGATCATATGGGCCTTATTCCGGGGTGTGGAACCTTTGGCGCTGACGATCACCGTCCAAGCAAATCGTTTGTTCCAGTCCGATAATCGGGCTGCTTCCTGGTGAAGATTCATGGAATGCCTCCTATTGGTGTGAACTGCTATGTACATGTTGGATTAATCGATTTCAAATTAGTTTAAAGAACCAATCAATATATCCTTTTACCCCATTATATCAATGATAAATCCACTAAAGCAGAATTTGGTTTGTTACATTCTAACAAATTTAAAAAAACAGGAACAAACCGTAGTTTGTTCCTGTTTAACACATATAATTCAATAGTATGCTGGTCTTGCTATATAACCCTGTTCACAGCTGGCACAGCCCTTTATTTTGCCAGATCCGCCGGCTCGGTTTCATCATTGAGTATGCCTGTGACTTCAAATGTCTTGAACAGCAGACTGATGAGGATGGATACGATAGTGGCCAAAGCCATACCGGCAAGGGTGACGGTTGGGGTTACAGGGAAATGTACGCCGGAGAGTCCTACAACCAGTACCGTAGCAGTGAGTATCAGATTCTGCGGTTTGCTGTAGTCTACTTTTTCATCTACCAGCATCCGCAAACCGGAAGCAGCGATGACGCCGAAGAGCATCATGGACACTCCCCCCATTACGGGAACGGGGATTGTGCCGATAAGCGCGGCGAACTTACCGATAAATGCCAGCGAAATTGAAATCACCGCGGTTCCGGTAATGACCCAAACGCTGTAAACCTTTGTTATTGCCAGCACGCCGATATTTTCGCCGTACGAAGTCGTTGGAACGGAGCCCACACAGGCAGACAGGAAGGTGGATATCCCGTTGCCCAAAAGGGACCGGTGAAGGCCAGGGCTCTTCATAAGATCTTTACCCACGATGTTTCCTGTTACGACAAGGTGACCGATATTCTCGGCAATAACAACCAAAGCTGCCGGCAGTATGGTCAGGATGGCGGCGATATCGAACTGAGGAGCGTAGAATGTAGGCAATCTCAGCCAGGGTGCAGCCATAACCGGCCCAAAATCAACCAGACCTGTGAACAGCGCTATGAAGTAGCCCCCTACAACCCCGATCAGTATCGGAATGATCGACATGAAACCCCTGAATACAACGGAACCGATTACAATGATTGCCAGGGTCGAAAGGGATACCAGCAGTACCTTGGGATCCATATACAGGGCTGGATTATTTGAATCTGCAACCAGACCGGACATCTTTGCCGCTACTGGCGAAAGCTCCAGACCAATGATTGCAACGATAGCGCCCATGGCCGCCGGCGGGAATACTGTATGAATCCACTTGTCTCCTGCATAATGAATGATAAGTCCTACAATGACGAAAGCCAGACCGGCAGCCATGAAGCCGCCCAGTGCATAACCGTATCCCTGATTACCGATAACCGCACTGGCAGGTGCAAGGAACGCGAAGCTGGAACCCAGGAAAGCAGGAACCTTGAATTTGGTAAGAACAAAGTAGATCAGGGTGCCAATGCCGTTCATAAGCAATACTGTGGAAGGATCCACATGGAACAGGAACGGTACAAGCACAGATGCTCCGAACATTGCAAAAAGATGCTGAAAACTCAGTGGAATGCTCTCGATAAGTGGTAACTTCTCATTAACCTGGACGATTCTTTTTGCCATCCGCATTTCCTCCTAATGATTTTGACTGAATATGCTTGCGCACTGAATCTTCAATCTTTGTAAGATTACCAGATGATAAACTCTTTGTCCATGTAACCAGATGACAATTTCTATTCTTTTCATGCCAAGTGGTTTGTTACTTAACGGATTCAGGTTATCAAACCCGCTGGAAGTAACCCTGCATCCGTTCACATGCAAACCTGCGTCTTCATGTTTCGTCCATTTTCGACTTTCAAAAAACAAAGGACAGGGTTCGATTTCCCTGTCCTTCTAATGTTGACTTATTTTTTGCGGCTACTTCAGCATCGGAATCAAGGTCACATAAACCCCTGTAAGGATTGCTGATGTGATAACACCGCAGATATTGGCACCCATTGCATATTGGAGAATAAAGTTGTATTTATTCGCTTTAGTGACTTCCTTCTGGGCAACCTTTACCGTGGTCGGCACACATGACACTCCCGCGATTCCGATGACGGGATTGAAATTCTTGCCGTTGATATAGTAGACGATATATCCCCCAATTATGCCTCCGATTCCTGACAGAAGCAGCGCAATCATCCCCAGAACCAGCAGGGTAAGCACTTTAGGGTTAAGGATCGTGTTGGCCTCGCAAAGGACACCAAGCATCAGACCCAGAAAGAACGTTGCACCGTAAAGAAAACCATCTTCGATCAACTTCGTATATTTTTTGATTCCCGATTCCCGCACGGCAATCCCCAGGAAAAAGCTCATAAAGAGCGGAGAGGCCACAGGAAACAGAAGACAGAGTACCGCACAGGCCACAACAGCGAACGTTATCTTCACATCGGATGAAACATTCTTCATCGGTGCAGATACCACTACCTTACCCCGCAGCTCTTTTGGAACCAGCAAACGGATCAGGTATGGATAACCTCCGTAAGTTAAACTCAGGTAGAGGTAAGCCACGATGGTGATCGGTACGAACAGGTCCTTCGCCAGCATCAGGGAAGCGTAGAGTACCATGGGGCCGTCAGCTGTGCCTATGATCGCTACAGCAGCGGATTCTCCCGGTGACAGGCCCATCCAGCGGGCAATAGGATATGTTGCAACAGTTCCCAGTTCGGCGCACATGGCGATGAGCATACTGGTGAATGGGTAGGCAAGCATAAATCCGATATCGGTAATGACGCCGATTCCCATGAATACGATGCAGGCAATAAGTCCGTTACTGAATGTCAGAGTATAAACTGGCTGTAAGAAGTCAATCTGCATGATGTTCATAAGTCCGTCGGTATCGGACATCATGGGATCGATAAAAATGTTGCCGACGGTATTGCCGGAAAAAAACATGACACCGGCATTGATTGCGATCATTCCGAACCCCATGGGTATCATGACGAGGGGCTCCAGAATATTTTTTTTACCCAGGTAGACCAGAAGCATTCCAAGCAGTATAAGCCCTATTCGAGCTGCTACGATGATAGGGTCCTGCACAAACATCGTGCCGATACCCTGAAATAATTGCATTGGATCCATAATGAACCTCTCAGTTTAATTTATAGCGCTTATATCATGCTTGGACTTCGGCCTTTACCATCTTTTTCTCCGCATGGTTGATCAGAGCCAGAAGCCCTTTGATCATCGCAGCCATGAATATGGAAATTATGAATCCGACCCAAAAAACCTCCAGAGCAACTTCGATTGACAGCATAACTTCACCTCGTTTTTCATATTTTTGTTCATGTTTTATGATGACCTATTTCAGTTCCTTACGGATATTCCAGGCATAAATCACGAATACAAGTGCGAATACTGCCACCCCTATGATCACTTGCTGTAGTGATAACCCATCTGACAAGACTGCCACCTCCATGGAAAATCTTCTTCTTTCTCGCGAGTATGCATCCTCGCGCTCACCAGTTGGTCTAAATATACCAGAACAATCCGTTATAATAACCCGATAATCGCAACCAATTCATGCTGTTTTCTTTATTAAACAAAGTGTTTTGATAAAGGCAGCACATCCAAATGTCCACGTATACAGGTATGCAATGATTTAAATTTATGATTAGGCACTAATCAGTTTCCACAGAAGCCAAAAACACCAGAACGGATTCTGATGTTTTGTGCATTACGGATGTTTATTCAGTTCTCCATGCGATTTCTTCGATACATATGGACTGCATGATCCTTGGAAGTTTCGGAGTGATGGCCTTCGTAGGGCATTTTTCAGCACAGTCGGCACTGGCGCAGCAGTCGTTGCATATGATGTGATTGACAACCGCAAGACTGCTATCCATATCGATGGCCCCATGAGGGCAGTTCTTCTGACAAATCGAGCACCCGATGCAGGCCGCCTGGCAGTTCCTGCGGGCGATGGCCCCCTTGTCGTGAGAATTGCAGTTAACGCTGACATGGCTGTTGATGGGCGCCATCCCTATCACATGCTTGGGGCAAATGATTTCACATTTTCCACAGCCTGTACATTTGGCTCCATCGACTACCGGAAGTCCGTTTTCTCCCATGTGAAGGGCATCGAAGGGACAGCTGGCGGCACAGCTGCCATATCCAACGCACCCATACTGGCACCCTTTGGGTCCCCCCTGCAGCAGCACGGCGGATCTACAGTCCGCCAATCCAGCGTAATAGTATTTCCGTTCCGCCTTTTCCAGAGTCCCCGCGCACTTCACATAGGCGATCCGCGGTTCCATCTCCGGTGCCACCTTCCCCGTGAGCTCTCCTACCAGCTTTGCTACATCCGCCTTCCCTGGAATACAGAGATTAGGTGCAACCGCGGGATCCAGAACCACTGCTTCCGCATAGGCCATGCAGCCCGCATAGCCGCAGGCGCCACACTGCCCCTTGGGAAGAATATCCTCAACAATATGGATAAGAGGATCCACCTCAACAGCAAACCGTTTATTGGCATAGGCCAGTATGAATCCGAATACAAGGCCCACTATCCACATGAAAACAAGGACCATCAGTCCGGTATAAACACTTGTCCATCCCCCCCCTCTTCACCGCAATCATTCCTGAGAAACCC
>CAZEHS010000032.1:0-27016 GCA_964511875.1 uncultured Peptostreptococcaceae bacterium | reverse complement strand
GTGATTGCTGCCACCAACGAAAATCTCGGCGATATGGTTCAAAAGGGAAAATTCCGCGAAGATCTGTACTACCGGCTCAATGTACTTCGGCTTTTCCTGCCGCCCCTAAGGGAGCGAAAAGAGGATATACCCCTGCTGGCAGAGCATATCCTCGATAATTTCTGCAGTGAGTACCACCGGCCTATGGTAAGGCTCTCGAACGGTGCCATGGAAAGGCTGCAGGCATACGATTGGCCGGGTAACATCCGGGAACTGAGGAATGCCATGGAACGGGCTCTGATGGTTTCTGAAGGCCGCGTACTTTACACCAAGGACCTGCCTGACATATTCCTGGATGGGGAAGTCATGCCCCAGACACCTGATTATGATGTGCCCATCACCCTTGAAGCTGCTGTGGAAGTCGCAGAGGCAGATGCCATCCGCAGGGCGTTGGTCCGTTGTGACGGCAACCGTACAGAAGCAGCCAAGCTGCTGGGAATCCATCGTACCGGCCTGCACAAAAAGATGAAACGGTATGGGATTGAATGAAGATCATTTCTTCATTGATAACTCATCAATCAGTACGGTGCGGCTCCCATTGAGCCACTCCACCTCGTAACCGAAGGGTTCCATCAAATACCGGACAGGGAGGTAAACCCGTTCATTCTTGACCAGGGGCGGTGTCTCCATGACGAGGGGTATGTTGTTCATTAACAAGGTATTATTAAGAAGAGAGATGATCATGATCCTGTCCTTTTTCGAAACAACGACCGTATCGTTCTCTTCAACATAGGTAACAACGGCTCCCAAAGCCTCCATGCTGCGTTTCACGGGCATCAGAAGGTGATTGTCGGGATTTATGAATGGCTTTCCGGTTTCTTTTTGTGAACGGAACTGCAGTTCGTGGGTATTCATCACGCAGGTAACTTCCCGGCGCAGCTCCTCCGGGTCGGTGTCTGATGCACGGGTCTTCAACTCATCCACCATGCTGACAACGCTGGTACCGTCATGTGTATCCTCGTGAATATCGAAAAGCATCACCCCGCCGGCGTTCAGGAGCGCCATGCGGGTTTTTTCTTTAAGGGTAGCCAGGCCATTGTACCATGATACCAGCGGTTTGCCCGGAAAGTAATCCCGCCAGGCGTTTCCTCTGCTTAACGCCACAAGATCCCGATATTCCATCCAGCTGGGGCGTGCATAGAGGGGGATTCCCAAAATGATTTTTTCCCGCGGCATCCCACGATTCGCCCAGAATTCGATGGATGTCTCAGCGTACCAGAGGGGGGCGTGCTGAGATCCGTAGAGGTCATAGGACATGACCGTGATCCAGTCGAAGGCGTTCAGACATTGCCTGCTGACTCCGTTGGAAAAATCGGTCCCCTGCAGTTTTGTCATGGATCCGCTGACTGCGGCTGATAGCAGCTTGTTGCGGCTGGATAGGCGATTGTCCAGTTCAAGGACCAACGCTTCATAATTCCGGCCGGATTCACCGATGCCCGGATACTCCCAGTCAAGCTCAACTCCGTCAAGATCGTAGAGGTCTACAAAAGCCATCACCTCGTCAATGAATTTTCTGCGGGATATTTCATTGGATGCCAAGACTTCAAAATTAGGGGCAAGGGGAATATTCCGATAAGACCATCCGCCCACGGCTATTGAAACCTTTACACGATGCCAATGGGCTTCTTTGACCAATGACTTCAGCCGCTCGGGTTTTTCTATCGGCAATAGGGTGCCGTCCGCTCTCGGTATAAGGAACGCATACATGATATGGGTCAGTTTATCGAACTGGATGGATTCTATCGGATCTGTGAAGGGAAGCTCTGAACTGTAAGCCATGACCTTGAAATTTTCAGGCTGCCATGTTTTTTTTTCGCTGGTGGGGGTGAGCGTCGCTATAAGAAGGACCAGCAGTATAATGAAAACAAGACTTTTTTTCATGGCTCGACCTCCTTCCAATTAGTGATTGCATCAACCTCTATTTTACCCTTGCTCAGCGGATGATGCAAACTGAAAGCTGAATCTGCTTTATCACTTGCCCTCAGGGTCCTGATTGCATACAATGAGTAAATAAAGAACCTTGACTGTAATGGAGGAAAAATAATGAAGCGGTATGGTATCATAGGCGCAATGGATCTGGAAGTGGAAATGCTCAAGGAAGTCATGGCTGTTGAAGGGCGACGGACATTGGCTGGGATGGATTTCTGCGTCGGGACCCTGGAAGGACAGCTGGCTGTAGTGGTCATCAGCGGGATTGGCAAGGTCAACGCGGCAGTATGCGCCCAAGTGCTGATTTCCGTTTTCGGGTGTACCCATATCATCAATACCGGAGTTGCAGGGGCTATCCACGATGACCTCGATGTCGGGGACATGGTGATCTCCACAGATGTCCTGGAGCACGATTTTGATGCGACGGGCTTTGGATACCAGCTGGGTCAGATCCCTCGTATGAGCGAATGGATATTCAAGGCGGACCAGTCGCTGATTGGGCTGGCTCAGAAGGCAATTGAACAGGAGCAGATTCCCCACAAGGTCCTTCAGGGTCGGATTGTTTCAGGGGATATTTTCGTCAGCAGCGGGGAAACAAAAGATCGCCTCTGGAAAGAATTCAATGCCTATGCGACAGAAATGGAGGGTGCGGCCATTGGACACAGCTGTTGGCTGAACGCCGTTCCGTTTCTGATTCTTAGGGCCATGTCCGATAAGGCTGATGGGACCGCCCATGAGAGTTTTGAGGAATTCTGCAGGGAAGCTGCCGTCAATTCAAGCCGAATCGTGCGGAATATGCTTAGACATTCAGATTGATCAGGAGGCAATGTGCAAATTTATGATGTGATCATACCGGAAGATATGGAAGGTCTGCGTCTGGATGCCTGCGTGGCGAAACTGGTGGACGGGCGTTCAAGGACATACCTTCAGCAAATGATAGAACAGGGCTGTGTAACAGTCAATGATGAATCCGAGCTGTCAAAAAAGGCCAGGGTATCCGCCGGAGACGAGATCCATATCGAATTACCCGATCCGATTGAGTTGGATGTGATTCCGGAAAATATCCCGATTGAAATCGTATATGAAGATTCCCATCTTCTGGTGGTGAACAAGCCTCAGGGCATGGTTGTTCATCCGGCCCCTGGGAATTATACCGGCACCCTCGTGAACGCCCTCATGTACCACTGCAAGGATCTCTCCTCCATAAATGGTGTAATCAGGCCGGGCATCGTCCATCGGATCGACAAGGATACAAGCGGGCTCCTGATGGTCGCTAAGGATGACGAGGCTCATCAGGGTCTGGCAGAACAGCTTAAGGAGCATACGATTCTTCGTAGATATCACGCGCTGGTTCATGGCAATATCAAGGCTGACGAAGGCCGCATAGAAGGGCCGATCGGCCGCAATCCTGCCAATCGGCTTCAGATGGCGGTTGTTGATTTTGGAGGCAAGGAAGCGGTCACCTATTACAAGGTCATTGAGCGGATCCACGGCTACACTTATGTGGAAGTGACACTTGAAACTGGACGGACCCATCAGATCCGCGTACATATGGCCTGGAAGGGTTATCCATTGGCGGGGGATCCGGTGTATGGAGTGAAGAAGGAAAAAGTGAAGCATGACGGACAGATTCTGCATGCCAAAGTTTTGGGATTCAAGCACCCCCATACAGGCAAGTGGATGGAATTCGATTCCCCCCTGCCTGAATACTTCACCACCTACATTGAAAAAGTCCGTTCAGTCGGACCGCGATGATTTAACCACCGAACCACTGGAAATTTAGGAACCACCGAATACACCGAAATCACCGTAAAGTGATATGAATCAGACTATTCGCATCTTCCTCGGTGTAATCGGTGTATTCGGTGGTTCCATACATATGTTCATCAATTACGATTTCTGGGGGTACCTATGCAATTCAAGGCCAAAATCATGGATGAGAATGCCATGAACCGATCCATCAAGCGGCTGGCCCATGAGATCATCGAGCATAACAAGGGCGTTGAAAATGTCGTGCTGGTGGGGATTCTGTCACGTGGTTTGCCTCTGGCGTGGCGCATAGTGGATATGATCGAGGAGATCGAAGGCGTCCGGATACCTGTGGGCTCCCTGGACATCACCCTGTACAGGGATGATCTTTCGGAAGTGAATGCAGAACCGGTGGTGCGGAACAACAATATTCCCTTCTCGGTGTCAGGCAAGCATATAATCCTGGTGGATGATGTGATTTATACCGGACGAACGGTACGGGCAGCGCTGGATGCCCTTATCGATCTGGGAAGGCCTCTGACCATTCAGCTGGCGGTCCTGGTGGATAGAGGACACCGGGAGCTGCCTATCCGTCCGGATTATGTTGGAAAGAACGTTCCCACTGCCCGTCGAGAAATCATAAGTGTCAAGCTGGCAGAAGAGGACAGCGTCAACGAAGTGGTCATCAACACTCTGGACAGCGATGCTGAGGATGAGAGATATCCGTTGAAATGAAATGGCAGAACAATAAAAAGTGAGAACGGGATTCCGTTCTCACTTTTTTTCATTCTATTGTGCCGGAATCGTAAGGACCTGTCCAGGAAAGATCAGGTTCGGATTCTTCAGCTTGTTGAAAGTGGCCAGCTCTTTCCAGTCCACTTTGAACTTGACACCAATCTTCCATAACACATCATTGAGTTTAACTGTGTACGTAACGCTGGCAGCCGGCAGAACCGGTGCGGGCTTAACCTCAGGTAAGGCAGGCGCCACCGCTGGCGCTTCAATGACCTTCACACGCCCGTCTGTGACCGGTGACACGGCATCGGATTTGCCGATGTACGCTGTGAGGATCTCATCCAGTGCTGGAAACTCTCCTTCAATCCTGTTATCAGCAAACATGGTATACCCGTCACCGCCGGCAGCCATGAAATCATTAGTGGCCAGAAGATAGGTGCCTATTGGATCGATCGGGCTCCCCTTGGCTGTGGCGGATATGATCCGTGAACCGGCAGGCTTCCCTGCATCGAATGTGAACTGAATCCCTGCCACATGGGGGAAGGGACCGTTTTCTTCAGGGTATTTACCGATGCCTAGCTCCAGAGCATCCAGCAGGTCCTGCCCTGTGACACTTTTTACGACAACATAGTTTCCAAAGGGAAGGACGGTGATGACCTCGCCTCGGGTAATTTCGCCGGCATCGATGGAGGCGCGAATGCCGCCGCCGTTGGTAAATGCCACTTCAGCGCCGGTGGCATCAAGCATGGCTGCGGTAATGAGGTTCCCCAGATTGGTTTCGCCCCGGCGCACCTTGCCTCGCTCACCATCCAGTACCACTGCGGTTGCACCGACCTTCACATCGGTGATCACCTTGTTCTCCTTATCCAGATCCGCAATCAGAGCGGCCATGGCAGGATCAGGGGTTAAAGCTGCTCCCTGTTCTTTCGTGAAAAGGGAAGCCTTGCTGGCAGAAACTTTTCCCCCGGCGACAGTAAGTTCAATCACACCCAGGCTTTTGTCATAATCCCCAGTCTGGCCGATAAGGGTTTCGCCGACCTTGAGTCCATTTTCCAGAACTGTGTGGCTGTGACCGTCAACGATGACATCGATGCCGGTAACGGCTTCAGCTACTTTTTTGCTGGTGAATTCAGAACCTTCATCCAATCCGAGATGGGACAGACAAACGATGACATCTGTCTCATCCTGAAGCAGGGCGACCATGGCTTTTGCTTCTGCAATAGGATCAGCAAAGGTCAGGCCTGTCACGTTGTTAGGGTGGGTCTTATAGGCTGTTTCAGGAGTGGATAGGGCAAAAATACCGACTTTGAGGCCGCCGATTTCCTTGACGATTGAGGGCGTCAGCAGTAAGGAACCGTCAGCTTTCTTGATATTTGCGCTAAGTAAAGGAAAGTCCATTTTGCCGGCAAGGGTCATGAGCTGATCCTGACCATAATTGAAATCGTGATTTCCAGGAGTCATGGCATCATATTTCAAAAGATTAAGCAGCTTCACCATGTTTTCGCCTTTGTTCAGCGTAGCAAAGGTCTGCCCATGAAGCGTATCCCCGGCGTCCAGCAGCAGAACGTTGGGGTTCTCTGCCCGGACCCGTGAGACCTCAGTCATCAATTTGGCAAATCCCATACCATCGCTCTTGCCTTCCAAAATCCGTGCGTGGGTGTCATTGGTGTGCAGGATGACCAGTTTCGTGTCCGTGGCCGTGTTTGCATAACCGAAGCTGAACAGGCTGATCATCAGCGCCAGCATCAGCAACCAGCTGATTCTCTTTCTTAACATGGTATTCCTCCTTAGTATTTTGCTTGGGATTCGGAAAACAATTTCCAACCTCCTCAATTTAAGGATCCTATACCCAAATGATAATCCCTTTACTCACCTGTGACAAAAGGATAAATGCCCCCATCTTTCAGTTAAGGAAACTGTAAGAATTATGCCGAACCTCCTGTAAGAATTCCCTGATACCATGGGATTATAGCTTGAAAAACACGGAAGGGAGGCATGATATAATGAAGGAAAATTTGAAAACACGGGATGTGACCGTATGAATATAGTCGTATGTGACGATGAGAAGGAAATCGTGGAAGCAATCGCAATCTATCTGGGCAATGAGGGATATACCGTTTTTAAAGCCTTTAACGGCGCTGAAGCCCTGTCGCTGATCGAAAAGGAACTCGTCCACCTTGTGATCATGGATATCATGATGCCTGTCATGGATGGAATGCGGGCGACCATGATGATCCGCCAGCGGAGCAATGTGCCGGTGATTATGCTCACGGCGAGAACAGAGGATACGGATACCATCCTGGGGCTGAATATGGGCGCAGACGATTACATAGCCAAGCCGTTCAAACCCCTGGAGCTGATTGCCCGGGTGAAATCCCAGCTGCGGCGGTACACTGCCCTGGGAGGCTGTGCCCCGGCACCGGGACTGATCGTCTCTGGGGGGCTGTCTGTGGATGATGACCGGAAGGAAGTCACCGTGGACGGCGAACCGGTACGGATGACCCCTGTTGAGTATAAGATTCTGAAGCTGCTGTGTGAGAATGCAGGACGGGTATTTTCCATCGACCAGATTTACGAACAGGTATGGAACGAACCGGCATTCAATCCGGAAAATACGGTGGCTGTGAACATCCGACGCATTCGCGAAAAGATCGAAATCAATCCGAAGGAACCAAAATACGTGAAGGTGGTGTGGGGCATTGGATACAAAGTGGAAAAAATATAGATACTCAGGCTGGATGAAATTCACAGCAATTATCATATGTATCGCGGGCATGCTGACAATGGCTTATGGATGTCTGAATGCCGAATATTTCGAGAATGTGATGGAAAATCAAAGCTTCAAAGAAAGCAGTACCGGCACACGGATCCTCAGTGACCTCTATTCGGACGTATACCGGGCAGCGTTCGAATACCGGAGTGTCGAAAATCTGGAAACCGGTGCAGGGGTGTCTGAAGAAGAAGTCAGTCAGGAAAACAGGCAGATTTCCGATGAACGGCATCAGAGAATCCAGGAAATCACCGAGCAGTATGAGAACTGGCTGGAAGCAGCCAAAGCCAATGAAAGCAAGGGAGAGATCGAGAGACTTGAAAAGGAAAGGGACGAGCGGATTGCCCAGGCAAATCTCAGTTACGATGAAAAACTGGACAATGTTCGGTCCTTATTTATTCAGAACAGGCAAAAATCCTATGCACTGCTTTTAAAAGAACTGAAGCAGACAGACGGCCTGTACTATACAGTTCTTTTGACCGATGGGACCATGTTCTCCAATAAAACGGATATCCTCAGTGCTGATCAGTTCTACACAGGTTTGCCACTCTACAGGGCCATCAATTCGAGTGACAGTATGGGACTCTCTTTAGGTGATCTGCCGCCGGAAGGCAGTACGGTTTTTGTCGGGATGTCCCAGGAACGGTGCAACCGGGAACCGAAATCCTTTGAGGGGGACCGGGAACTGGGGCGCATCGGTATTTATCAGGTCTTGTCCGGGGCCTTGCTCTTCCTGGCAGGGGTGACCTATCTGATCTATTCGGCCGGAAGACGGCCGGAATCAGATACCGTGGAGCTTATCTGGCTGGACAGGCCTTATCTGGACATTGAGCTGGCTGCTGTTGTGCCTCTGATCGCTGTGCAGGTCATCGGGGTGTTTGAATTAGGCAGAAACCTCTATGCAGTGAATCTGGAGCTATTCTATGTCCTTGCCTGCGCGCTGATCATCCTGGCAACACTGATTGGTATAACCGCAGGAACCAGCATTGTCAAAAGGATCAAACGGCGGGAAATTTTCAGGCATACCCTGATCGGTGCTGTGTTCATCTGGGCCTTCGGACATCCGAAAAAGCTCGTTGCTACCCTTCAGAGCGAGCTGAAAAAAGGGCCCCTGGCCGTCAGGACAGCCCTGCTGTTCGTCATGTATGCCGGTGCCGTATTCATAACTGTCGTTTTCACAGTGCTGCTGGGCGTCGGCGGTTTCTTGGGAGTCCTGCTTGGGGGCATTCTGTTCCTTGGCGTGAATTTTGCCGCGCTGGTCTTTGTTCTTAAAAAAGTGTCCGCCTTGACAGCCATCACCACAGGAACGGAGCGGATAAAGGCAGGGGAACTGAATTTTCGCATCGCCAAGACAGGAGAGTCGGTGACCGATGCTTTAGCGGAAAACATCAACACCGTAGCGGAAGGACTGAAGGCCTCCGTGGAGAACGAAGTGAAAGCAGAGCGGCTTAAAGCGGAGCTGGTGACCAACGTATCCCATGATCTGAAAACACCCTTGACCTCCATCATCACTTACATTGACCTGCTGAAAACCGAAGGGATCTGTTCGGAGAACGCTCCCAAATACCTGGAGGTGTTGGATCACAAGTCCCAGCGGCTGAAATCCCTGACAGAGGACCTATTCGAAGCAGCTAAGGCCTCCAGCGGCACGATGGCTTTCACGTTGGAAAAGCTGGATATTACAGATCTGATTTCTCAAGGCTTGGGAGAACTGTCCGACCGGATTAAGGAATCGGGTCTGGACCTGAAGGTCAGTGCACCCGCTGAGAAGGTCTATGCCCGGGGAGACGGCAAGCTTCTGTGGCGGGTCATGGAGAATCTGCTCTCCAATGTGTAAAAATACGCCCAGCCCGGCTCCCGGGTGTATATCGATACAGTCTGCCTCAATGGCAGCGTGCAGGTGACCCTTAAGAACATATCTGCCTTTGAGCTGAATATTCATGCCGATGAACTGATGGAGCGTTTCAAACGAGGTGATGAATCCCGGCACAGCGAAGGCTCGGGGTTGGGCCTGTCCATCGCCAGAAGTCTCACGGAACTTCAGGGGGGAAGTTTTAACATCGCCATTGACGGGGATTTGTTCAAGGCAACAGTGGCAATGCCGGAATACGCGGTCTGAAAAATCACCAGCTGTCGTGAACACAAATGGGAATAATAAATCGGTTAAACAGACAAAGACACAGAGCCTGAAAGGTCTGTGTCTTTGTCTGTTCATGTATTCCTGCCTGTACCCTCGGAAACTGATTTGATTTCATTTTCCTCCGGGGTTACAAACAGCGTTTTCTGATGGTCATAAATCACCATTCCCGGCCGGGCCCCTGCAGGCTTGCGAACATGGCGGACCAGTGTGTAATCCACGGCTACATTCTCACCCTGTCTTCCCTTGGAGTGCCAGGCGGCAATCCGGGCGGCCAGGGCCAGGGTGGCATCCGGTACCTCCTGCCCTTGGGTTCGGATGACCACATGGGATCCGGGAATCTCTTTGGTATGGAACCACAGGTCGCTGTTGGAGGCGGTCTTCAGGGTCAGGCGGTCATTCTCCAGATTGTTACGGCCCACAAGGATCTCGAAGCCTTCCGGGCTTTTGAAGAGCAGGGGTTTGAAGGTATCCTTCGTTTTTTTGCTGCCCTTGCCCTTCTTCGGTGCTTTCAGATACCCCTGGGCAGCCAGCTCGGCCTGGATCTGCTCGATATCGGAGGGCTCGCGGCTTGTATCGATAGTGGTCATAACTGAATCCAGATAGGCAAGCTCGGCGGTGGTTTCATCCATCTGGTGCTGGACCTCTGTCTGAGCTGTTTTGAGCTTGTTGTATTTGCGGTAGAATCGCTGGGCGTTTTCTGAGGGGGTCAGACGCACATCCAGAGGAATAGTCCTTTCGGGCTGATCCGGCTGGAAATAATCCAGGACCACCACCTCGTTCATACCCTTGGATACCAGATAGATGTTGCTGGTCAGCAGGTCCCCAAGGATTCGGGATCCATCCGCATTTTCTGCGAAATACAAATCCTCCTGCAGATTCTGCATTTTCTTTTCCAGTCGGCTGATCCTCGTACTCAGCAGCTTGCGAAGGGACATGGATTTTCCCTTGACCCGTGCATCCCGTGATTTCTCGCCGTAGAACGCTTCAAGCAGCTGGCTGATTGAAGCATAGGATTCAGCCGTCATTCCGGCCGTCAGCAGATGGGTCATTGGTATGGCACTGAACGCCTCAGGGCCTCCTCTTTCATTCCGGATCAGAGTCGGTTCGTATCGGTGTTCAAGCAATATGCGGCGAAAATCCTCAAGCGCTGTACTCAACACAGACAGCAGCTCCGGTGTCCAGAGCTCCCGTGGCTCATCATCCACACCGCCCCGGAAAAGCAGTTCCCTGCACATCAGCGGACTGAGACCTTCGAACGCCTCTAACAGGGCGCTGGTAAGGTTCTTGCCGTGGGTGTTCTGCAGCCGGTCAAGGATTTCTTCAGGTGTAAGGTCCAGGAAGTTTGCCTTGGCAGTGGGCAGGTCCTCGAACAGCAGGCCCGGGTGAATCTGGCGTACCCGGCTCATGCTTTCACTGATCCGGTGGACGCAATCGATGATACGTCCGGTCGTCAGGTTATAGAACACCATGTTGGAATGCTTGCCCATCAGTTCAATATGAAGGCGGTTGGCAGTGGGGTACCCCATTTCATCCCGACATTCTATGTCCAGATTCAGGATCCGGTCAAGTCCCTGCTGTGTGATGCTGAGAACGCGCCCTCCGGAGAGGTGCTTACGGAGCAGCATGCACAACAGCGGTGCAGTGATCGGATTCTCTCGCTTCTCTTCAGTCAGGCTTACCCGTGGAGCAGCGGAATTGATGTTGATAAGGAGCCGGTAAGCCTCGCGTCTGTTATGGATCTGAAAAATCAATTCATCCTGTTCGGGCTGGTTGATCTTATCAATACGCCCCTGTAACAGGGCGGTGTTCATTTGGTGGGTGATAGCCCTAAGTACGATACCGTCTAATGCCATATGGAGCCTCCAGGGAGTCTTTTCTTCTGCATGATCGTGACATTCTATGATATCATATAACAAAAGAGCCTCAAACAGGGAGTGACTGTATGCGATTCACTAAAATGCACGGAGCCGGCAATGATTTCATTTTATTGAAGGCCGAAGACCTGCAGGGCAAGGATCCCTCAGATCTTGCAAAGTCGATGTGCCACCGGCGATTTGGAATCGGTGCTGATGGTCTCATGGTGATTTTCCCCTCCGTATCGGCGGATGTCCGAATGGAGTACTATAACAGTGATGGTTCCCTGGCTGCCATGTGCGGCAATGGGATCCGCTGTTTTTCCAGATTCGTTCATGACTCAGATATCATTAAGAAGAACGTTTTTACAGTTGAGACAAGGGCAGGAATCAAAGAGGTGCAGATCATCAGCCATGATCAGGATATCAGCGTCCGGGTTTCCATGGGCAGCCCTGACATTTTTGCCAGTGATGTGCCTGCTGCCATTGACGATAAGCGAGTATGGGCATATCCCCTTGAAGCTGATGGAATCACATATCCCATCTATTCAATCCGAATGGGAGTCCCTCACACCATCGTATTGGTGAATAAGCTGAGCGATGAGCTGACTGAATCCGTTGGCCCTGTCATAGAGAGGAATCCGATATTTCCGGAACGCACCAATGTGAATTTCGTTCAAGTGGTTTCAAATGATCGGATGAAAGTGGATACCTGGGAACGCGGAGCGGGTCATACCCTGGCCTGCGGGACAGGTGTATGTGCCAGCGTGTGGATCGCCCATGAAATAGGCCTTGTAGGCACTAAGGTCACAGTTCAGACCCCAGGCGGGGAACTGACGATCATACTGGATCAGAATGAAGTGATCATGGAAGGCGGCGCTGTTAAAATCTGCAGCGGAGAATATTACGAATGAATGCGAAAAACAAAAATAGTTGGTTTTGAGTCAATATACCATCAACGCACAACGGAGGATCATCATGATATACAGCATGACGGGTTTTGGTCGTGGCGAAGCGACTAGGGAGCAATTCAAGTTTGTTATGGAAATCAAGACGGTCAATCATCGCTACCTCGACATCCTGATCCGTATGCCAAAGAAGCTGAACCAGTTCGAAGACCGGCTCAAGGCGATCGTCAAGAGTAAGATATCCCGGGGGCGGGTTGAGATCTACATCACTTCAGAAGAGAGCATAGCGGATGATTTCGTAATCACTCCGAACTTCGCTGTACTGGATCAGTACCATCATGCGATGGAAGCCATCAAAGACCGATATGGGATTCAGGATCCCATAAGCCTCTCCATGATGGCACGCTATCCGGATGCATTGAAAACCGTATCAAAGGAATCTGATGAGGATGCAATCTGGGAAACCCTTTCTGAGGCTGCTGCTAATGCCCTTGATGCTCTAATGGACATGCGCAGCCGTGAAGGGGCCTCGCTGCGGACGGATATAGTTGATCGGGTAGCTGTCGTGCGTAAGACAGCCCTGGAAATCGACAGCTTCTCGCCGCAGATTCTCGCCTCTTACCAACAGAAAATGATGGAGCGGATTAGAGAGATTCTGGCGGATACCGTTGAACTTGACGAAGGGCGAATCCTCCACGAGGTTGCTGTCTACGCCGATAAGAGCAATGTAGCCGAAGAAATCGTACGACTCAACTGTCATCTTGATCAGGTAAGCCGCATCCTTGACGATCCGGCGCCCGCCGGCCGTAAGCTCGATTTTCTGGTACAGGAGATGAATCGTGAGATAAACACCATCGGTTCTAAATCTCCCGATCTGACTATTGCCAATCATGTCATCGAAGTAAAGAGCGAAATAGAGAAAATTCGAGAGCAGATTCAAAACATCGAATAATGTTAAAGCTTTACTTCCATCCCTGCTCACACTATAATGATAGTCAGTCCATTCAAACGAAGGAGAAACAACATGCAGGCCAGGGGTCTTCTGATTGTGGTGTCCGGCCCTTCCGGGGCAGGTAAAGGCACCATTTGCAAAGAACTTCTCAGGAATCACAAGGATGTGGGTATCAGTACCTCGGTAACCACCAGACACCCCCGCGAAGGGGAAGTCAACGGGCTGAATTATTTTTTCAAGACCCGGGAAGAGTTCCAGAGAATGATCGAACAGGATGAACTGCTGGAATATGCAGAAGTATATGGCAATTATTACGGAACCCCCAAGCAGTATGTAGTGGATCAAATCCGAAACGGACAGGATATCCTGCTCGAAATCGATATCCAGGGGGCTATGCAGATCCGCAGCAAGTATCGGGAAGGGATCTTTGTCTTCATCGTCCCGCCAAGTATGGCAGAGCTGAAGGACAGGATCATAAAACGTGGCAGCGAAACAGCTGACTCGCTGGAAACCCGTTTTTCAAGCGCGTTTGAAGAAATCGAGCACATTTCAAAATACGATTATTTCATCATCAATGATACTGTCGAAACAGCGGTTGCTCAACTGCACAGCATCATACAGGCTGAAAAATGCCGGGTGATCGACAGCAGTATTGATGAACTGATACAGACATTTAAGGAGGGCTTACATCATGCTTAATCCACCCATCAACGAATTGATTGCAAAAGCCGGCAGCCGCTACGGTCTGGTGATCATCGCATCCAAAAGGGCGCGGCAGATCATTGAGGGCGCAGAAGTTCTCACCAACATCAAGTCGACAAAGCCCGTTACTCTGGCTGTAGACGAGATTTACAAGGATCTTGTCCGTGTTGTTGATAAGGAAATCCTGAAATAGGAGGTCCCCATGCTGAAGGATAAGAAAATCGTATTAGGGGTCACCGGAGGCATCGCAGCGTACAAGGCTGCAGATCTGGTGAGTCGCTTGAAGAAATCCGGAGCTGAAGTCTTTGTCATCATGACGGACCATGCTTCGGAATTTGTCATGCCCCTTACTTTTCAGACACTTTCCCAGAACCCGGTAGTGTCGGATATGTTTGATGCCCCCGAGACATGGGATGTGGAGCACATCGCCCTTGCAAAAAAGGCGGATCTCTTTGTGATTGCTCCTGCAAGTGCCAATCTGATCGGGAAGGTCGCTCATGGCATCGCTGATGATATGCTGACCACGACGATCATGGCAACACAGGCCCCGGTTCTTATGGCTCCCGCCATGAATACCCGGATGTACCTCAATCCGATTGTGCAGCGGAACATCAATCTATTGAAGGATCTGGGTTATTACTTTGCTGATCCCGTATCCGGTCGTCTGGCCTGTGCTGATGTAGGTGTCGGTAAGATGGCGGAACCCCAGGATATAATCGAAAGAATTAGGCAGCTGTTCACTCAAAAGGATCTGACCGGAGTATCGGTGATGATAACTGCCGGACCCACCCGGGAGCCCATCGATCCGGTGCGTTACATTACGAATCACAGCAGCGGCAAGATGGGCTATGCACTCGCAGAGCAGGCAGTACGTCGCGGGGCGGATGTGGTTCTCATAAGCGGGAAGACTGCCCTGGAGGCCCCTGCAGGCGTTAAGCTAATTCCGGTAACCACAGCCGCAGAGATGTATGAGGCTGTCATGCTTCATTACATGCCCTGCCAGGTCCTGATAAAAGCCGCTGCTGTCGCGGATTACCGGCCTAAGGTGGCAGCGGATAAAAAGATGAAAAAGAATGATGATGATCTGGTCATTTCTTTGGAGAAAACACAGGACATTGCTCTGGCTCTTGGGAAAATGAAGGAAAATCGTGTTTTCGTAGGCTTTGCTGCCGAAACGAACGACCTTATCGAAAATGCCCGGGAAAAAATAGCAAAGAAGAACTTTGACTTCATCGTGGCCAATAATATCCTTCAGGCAGGAGCGGGCTTTGACGGTGATACCAATATCGTTACCCTGATTGATCCGGACGGTTCCCAACAGAGTCTAGAGCTGATGAAAAAGCATGAAGTGGCGGACATCATACTGGATAAGATCGTTGGTCTCCTTGCAGCACGATAAAAACAATTAATACTGCTTGAGGCTGTGGGTATATCATTACCAGCAGCCTCTCGTTATTTCTAACCGTAAACTGACCTGTACACCGTTATGAGGTTCCGATGGAAAACTATGCAGATATAGCACTAATCAGACATTCGCGGGCAACCGATCAATTGTACACCTATGGGATTCCTGAGGAATTGAATAACGAGGTCGCAATAGGAACCCGGGTGATAGTCAATTTCGGCAAAGGAGATAACCCGGTAGAAGCCTATGTAATGGGACTTCATCAGATTACCCCTTCTTGGACCGTGAAACCGATCCGCGCAGTTTTCCAGGCGGGCGGTCATTTGACGCGGAATCAGGTGTCCCTGTGCAGCTGGCTGAGGGATACGACCCTCTGTTCCTGGACTGAGGCGCTGCTGACCATGATTCCATCGGGGACCGTACTTAAAAGGACCCTTTATTGGGAGCTGATTTCAGAAGCGGAAGACCTGCAGGAGCATGTAAAGGATCTGCGAAGCCGTTTGGCTGCTGTCAAAGGCAACACTGAGACTCTGACTCCTGAAGAATTGAAACTGGGCCTTAAACTGAAGCAGCAGGGCATTCTGAAAGAACGTGAAATCTTCAGTGCACCGGTACAGGAAAAGCAGCAGATCATCCTGACTGCCTCAGGTACAGAGGATGATCTGGCTCAGGCATTCAAGCGCGGCGGAACCAGAATGGAGATGTACCGCGAGATTCTCCGTTTTCTCAATCTGGTGGGACCTGTTCCTGCAAGGGAACTAAAAACCGCTTTAGGAGCGGAATCGCGGCATATCAAGACTCTTGTCGATAAAGGTCTGGTCAGTGAAAAGGCAGAGTTGGATGAACGTACTCCGCTGATGCTGATGAAGCAGGAACCGGAGGGGTTTGAAAAGCTGACACCTGACCAGGAAAAGGTATACGATGAGCTGGCCGGTGCCGAATGCGGCAGCAGATGGCTTCTGCACGGCGTTACAGGGAGCGGTAAAACCGAAATCTATCTCCACCTGACACGAAAAATCCTGGATGAACATAAACAGGTGATCATCCTTGTTCCTGAAATATCGTTGACACCGCAGATCGTGGGCAGATTCGCCAGACGATTCGGGTCACGTATCGCAGTACTCCATAGCCGACTGTCTCCGGGAGAACGGCTGGACCAATGGAACCGGATTGCAAGAGGACAGGCGGACGTCATCGTAGGGCCTCGGTCGGCACTATTCGCACCGGTCGAAAACCCGGGACTCATCATTCTTGATGAGGAGCATGACGGCGCCTATAAATCAGAATCGGCACCCCGTTATCATGCAAGGGATGTAGCCAGCCACTTGACTGAAATGCATCAGGGCTTGCTGGTGCTGGGATCTGCAACGCCCTCAGTGGAAACCTATTATGCTGCAAAAAAAGGACTCATGAATCTTACTGAGCTGCCGCACAGGGTTAATCAGCTTCCTATGCCGTCGGTTGATCTGGTGGACATGCGGGATGAGCTTATGGCAGGAAACCGGCGAATCCTAAGCAGAGCCCTGATGGAGAGCATAGAGAATCGGCTCGCACTAGGGGAACAGACCATGATCCTCCTGAACAGGAAAGGGTATGCTTCTTTCCTTAGCTGCCAATCCTGCGGCTTTGTATTGAAATGCCCAAAATGCGACATATCCATGACATATTTCAAGGGCGTTCAGCATGCCCGCTGCAGCTATTGCGGCTTTGCAGCCGCTGTGGGGCCGGTCTGTCCGGAATGCAGCGGCAAGAATTATACTCCGATGGGGACAGGGACGGAAAAATTGGAGGAAACCCTCCAGGAGCTTTTTCCCGGTGCGCGGATCGATAGGATGGATGCTGAAAGCACGACCCGCAAGGGGGCGCTGGAAGGGATCATCAAACGGGCGGAGCAGGGGCTTACTGATATCCTTGTAGGAACCCAGATGATTGCCAAGGGGCTTCATTTTCCGAACGTAACCCTGGTTGGCATTCTTTCAGCCGATCTGACTCTCAATTTTCCTGATTATAAAGCAAATGAAAGAGCGTTTCAGCTGCTTACGCAGGTTTCCGGCAGGACCGGGCGAGGCAGTCGTCCGGGAACCGTCCTGATTCAGACATATCGTCCGGATCACTATGCCATTGTTTCATCTGCGGACCACGACTATATCGGATATTTCCAATCAGAGATAAGAATCCGTAAGGCTTTCAGGTACCCCCCGTTCATTGAAATGGTCAACCTTACCCTGCAGGGGGAGAAGGAAGAAACGGTACTCAAAGCGTCTAAAGAATTGTATAATAAGATAGGACAACAATTGAAAAGTCAAGGTATGACCTTCCAATTACTAGGTCCTCATCCTGCCGCATTCGCACGTATACGCGGTGTGTGGCGCTATCAGATTCTGTTGAAATTTCTTAAACAGGATGAAACGGCTGTATTCGAAACCCTGCGCAATGTCCGGAGGGATGAAATTTCCGGAGTTGCTCTGATTGTAGATACACGACCTGTAACAACACTTTAGGAGGAAATAATGGCAATTCGTTCAATTCGGAAAGTCGGGGATCCGATTCTTAGAAAAATCTGCAAGCCCCAGGAAAATTTTGACGCCCGGCTGGGTCTGTTAGTCCAGGATATGATTGAAACAATGTATGAGGCGGACGGAGTCGGCTTGGCCGCACCTCAGATCGGTGTCATGAAACGGATAATTGTAGTGGATGTCTATGATGAAACCGGCGTTAAAGTTCTCATCAACCCTGAAATCATTGAAACACGAGGAGAACAGACTGATCTTGAGGCCTGTCTCAGTGTGCCTGGACGTTCCGGCTATGTCAAACGTCCTCAGTGGGTGCACGTGAAAGGTCAGGATGTGACTGGCAAACCGGTGGGATATGTCGGCGAGGATCTTCTGGCCGTTGCGTTCTGCCATGAGATCGATCATCTCAACGGAGTTCTTTTCGTAGATATCATGACAGAGGAAGGTAAAAATGAAAATCGTGTTCATGGGAACGTCTGATTTTGCTGTCCCCTGTTTAAGAAGACTTGCTGAGCAGCATGAAGTAACAGCTGTTTTCACACAGCCGGATAAACCGAAGGGTCGCGGGATGAAACTCCTGCCGACTCCGGTAAAGTTGGAAGCCATGAATTTGAACATTCCGGTTCATCAGCCCCTTAAAATCAGGGGGGATGAACCGTTGAACATCTTACAGAATCTGAAACCGGACTGCATCGTCGTGGTTTCCTACGGGCAGATTCTGCCCAAATCCATCCTGGATCTCCCTCGACTGGGGTGCATCAATGTCCATGCTTCTTTATTGCCGGACTATCGTGGAGCTGCGCCGATCCATTGGGCTATACTGAATGGAGAAACCGAAACCGGTATCACGACAATGTTCATGGATGCGGGTCTTGATACCGGGGATATGATTCTCAGTTCAAGCTGTCCGATAACTGCCGATATGACAGTCGGTGAACTGCATGATACATTGGCGCTCCAGGGTGCTGATCTGTTGATCGAAACCCTTGAAAAGCTGGAGGACGGGTCTGCCCCCAGAATCCCTCAGGATCTGAAAGCGGGTACCTATGCTCCGATGATAAGTCGGGAGCTGTCTGAAATCGACTGGAAACGGCCGGCGGAAGAAATCTGCAACCAAGTCCGCGGACTTGATCCATGGCCTGCAGCCCAAACGACGCTGAATGATCTGCGCATTAAATTGTTCAGGCCCGTTCATGCCGCCGTGAATCATCACAAGGAACCGGGAACGGTGCTGTCAGTCGATCAGAAAGGTATTCTGATTGCTGCAGGCAGCGACGCAGTACTGATTCAGGAGATTCAGGGTTCAGGCTCCAAGCGGATGCCGGTTTCGGCTTATATTCTGGGCAGAACCATTCCCACAGGAGCTCGGTTCGGAGGGTGACATGGACACGGTGACATCAAAAGAGAATCTCCTGATAAGAGCACTTGTTTCCGTTGTCGCCGGCGCTACTCTGCTTCTTTCACTTATGATCCTTGTGGTTCGCGCGAAGACTGCTGCCTGGACATCGGTTCTTCTCTGGAGCGGCATCCTGAGTCTGGGGCTATTCGTAGCTGTGGTGTCGTGGTACCTGCTGGAACTGTTCAGTCTTCAAAAGGGCGCGGTGAAATCAGGCAGCAAGTTGACGCTGCTCCGTTCGCTGCTCCATGAACTATATCCTGTGCTCTATTGGCTTACCGGTTTTTTCCGGATTGACAAGGATGCACTGGGTATCGCGTATATCCAAACCAACAATAATATCATTCAAGGACTTATAGATAAGGTCTCTGCTGACAAGGTACTGATTCTGCTGCCTCATTGTCTTCAGTGGAGCGAGTGTCCCCATAAGGTCGCCGGAGACGGAGCACGATGTGTCTCCTGCGGCAAATGCTTGATTGGGGAGCTGAGAGAGATAGCGCTAAGTATGGGTCTGCCTTTTGTTGTTGCCACGGGAGGGACACTGGCCCGTAAAGCCATAGCGGAGAACCGGCCTCAACTGATCATCGCTGTGGCCTGTGAGCGGGATCTTGCAGCAGGCATATACGACATGCGCAGACTTCCGGTAATCGGCCTCCTTAACGAACGGCCAGAAGGTCCCTGCAGGAATACCCAGGTCAATATGGATGACCTGAGAGGTTTACTGAGGCGGTTTGTAATGGCGAAAAATTAATCTGTTCCACATTGAATGTTCATAAATTATTCTTATTTTCCTGCTAAACTGATAAAAACAGATGAAATCTGACGAATACAAGGAGGCTTCTCATGTACTATGATTCAACGATGATCCTGCTCATACCCGCCATGATCCTGGCAATGGTTGCACAATTCAAAGTCAAGTCAACATTCAAACGCTTCATGCAGGTTGCCAACCAGAGAGGGCTCACCGGTGCGGACGTTGCCAGACAGATACTGAACTCAAACGGTCTTTACAGTGTTCCCGTGGAACAGGTAGGCGGGTCATTATCCGATCACTATGATCCTCGGGATACAACAGTACGGCTGTCGCCTGAGGTCTTTTCAGGGCGCTCCATTGCTTCGGTCAGCGTTGCTGCCCATGAGGTCGGACACGCAATTCAGCATGCGGAGTTCTACAAGCCCATGACTTTGAGAGCTGCTATTTTCCCGGCTGTCAATCTAAGCTCCAATGCCGCTGTTCCTTTGGCGATCTTAGGCCTGGTTCTGGGTTTCACACCTCTTATTGATATCGGCATCATTCTTTTCACCATCGTAGTAGCTTTCCATATGGTCACCCTGCCGGTTGAGTTCAATGCCAGCAGCCGCGCCATAGCACAGCTGGTCCAGGGAGGACTCATCTATGATGAGGAACAGGCTCTTGCCAAAAAGGTTCTGAACGCAGCTGCAATGACATATGTAGCCGCGGCAGCCGTAGCAGTGATGCAGCTTGTACGCCTTCTGATTCTTAGAGGCCGTCGGGACTAACAGAAGAAATTCAGGATAAGCAAAGAACGTAAATCCATCGATCTTCATCTGTGACATCTGTGGCAAATGGTTTAATATGTATAAAAAAATCAAGGCCTGGGGCCGGATCGGGATTCCCTGATTCGGACTCAGGCCTTTTGATGAAAAGGAGAAAAGATGAGTACGGCTAACCCACGAAAAGCAGCACTGGAACTCCTATGCCGAATTGAAACAGAAGGCACCTACAGCAACCTGGGGCTGAACGATGCACTGGCATCCAAACAGTACACGCCTGCAGACCGCAGACTTCTCACACGACTGGTCTATGGCGTTCTTGAAAACCGTCTTTATATTGACGCTGTCATCCGCAAATACTCAAAAACGGTACCTGAAAAAATGAAACCTTGGGTGCTGAATGCCTTGCGGATCGCACTTTATCAGATTGGATGGATGGACCGGATACCTGCTGCGGCAGCTATCAATGAATCCGTGAAACTTGTGAAATTGCGTCATGGCGCTCTGAGCGGTTTTGCCAATGGTGTTCTACGGACAGCGCTGCGGCAAGGTGTTGCACTGCCAGAAATGGATCACGAAAGCCCTGAAGGGCTTTCTCTTCTGTATTCCCATCCGGTCTGGCTCGTGGAACGCTGGGTGAATCAGTTCGGGATGGAACGGACAGAGTCCATATTGAAAGCCAATAATACACCGTCGGTACTGACGCTCCGTACTAATCGCCTGAAGGGGTCAAGGGAAAACCTGATGAAAATCCTAATAAATCAGGGGATTCGTGCGGATAAGTCACCGCTGCTTGATGATGCCCTTTTGGTTTCTGAACTGGGTGATTGTGAACTCCCGGATATCCCAGCTTTTCAACAGGGCTATTTCACGGTACAGGATATCAGCTCCATGCTGGTGGCCAAGGCCATGGCCCCTTTAGCGGGTGAACGGATTCTGGATTTATGTGCAGCGCCGGGGGGAAAAACAACGCACATTGCAGAAATCATGGGGGATAAAGGAGAAATAATCGCTCAGGATATCCATGCTCATAAGGTGAAGCTGATTGAAGAAAACGCACTTCGGCTTGGTATAACGACCATTCAACCGGTACAGGGGAATGCTCTTGAATTCAACGAAGAATGGCAGGATGGTTTCGATCATGTCCTTTTGGATGCCCCTTGCAGTGGGACGGGCATAATCCGCAAAAAGCCGGAAATCCGATACAACAGAAAACCGGAGGACATCAAAGCCCTTTCAGAGCTTCAGTTCTCTTTACTTGAGCAGGCCAAGGCCTATGTAAAAAACCATGGACAACTGATTTATAGTACATGTACAATGGAATATGAGGAAAACGAAGGGGTTTTGCAGCGGTTCATAAGCGAGAATCCGGACTTCAACCTTATCGATGTCAATGAAAACATACCGGAAACCTTACGGAGCTCAAGTCCGACAATCCGGATATTTCCAAGCGATAACGGGTTGGATGGTTTCTTTATCGCCGTGATGAAAAAAAGTGTGATGGAGTGATGAAATGAAGAGTTTTGGAGCGACTGATATCGGCAGGGTAAGGAAAATAAACGAAGACTCGTATTATAACGACCCGGAGCATCTGGGTCTATATATCGTTGCCGATGGGATGGGTGGACACCAGGCAGGGGAAGTAGCCAGTTCTCTTGCAGTAGAAACACTCAGTACGATTCTTCGTGAGTACCTGATGGATCGGAATTCCGGCATGGCCGATATAGAGCATGTCCTTAAGTCAGCAGTTGATAAGACGAATCAGACGGTATACAGTCTTGCGACTTCTCAGCCGGGTTACAGCGGCATGGGAACGACAGTGGTTGTCTGTATCGTCCGTGAGGGTCATGCTCATATCGCACATATCGGCGACAGCCGGGCTTATCTGGTCCGCCAAAGGATTCTTAAGCAGTTGACGACGGATCATTCCCTGGTTCAGGAACTGCTGAATAAGGGGCGCATTACAGAGGCGGAAGCCGAGGACCATCCACGGAAGAACATACTGACTCGTGCTCTTGGGACTGACCCGGTGGTTGAAGTCGATTTCATGTCAGTTCAGCTTCAGCCGGGTGATGCGCTGATGATGTGTACAGATGGAATTTCCAATCATGTTGACAGGCAGGAACTCCTTGAGCTGATATCGGATTACCCTCCGGAGTCCGCCTGTATGGAGATAATCAGGGTGGCCAACAGCAGGGGAGGGTTTGATAATATGACGATCCTGATAGTTGATAGCACCCCTGTACAGGAGGGTAGACAATGATAGGCAGAATCCTCGGAAACCGATATGAAATACTGGAGCTCATCGGCGAAGGCGGGATGGCCGGTGTATATAAAGCCCGGTGCAACCTGCTGAACCGCTTTGTAGCGGTGAAAATCCTACGGGCAGAATTTGTGTCAGATAATGAATTCCTGAGAAAATTCGAGAAGGAAGCTCAGGCTTCTGCAAGCCTTTCGCATCCCAATATTGTAAATGTCTACGATGTGGGAATAGATGGGGATGCGTACTATATTGTAATGGAACTTGTCAACGGTGTCACATTGAAGCAGTACATCCAGAACAAAGGTACTTACCTTTCCACTCAGGAAATTGTACAGATCACCCGACAGATTGCATTGGCATTGGACCATGCCCATTCCAACGGCATCGTTCACCGGGATATCAAGCCCCATAACATTCTCATTACTGAGGATGGGCACATCAAGGTGGCGGATTTCGGCATTGCACGAGCAACTACGTCAGCCACTATAGTAAAGACAAACGAGGCCATGGGCTCTGTTCATTATGTATCACCCGAACAGGCCAGGGGCGGATTCGTTGATGCACGCAGTGATCTGTACTCACTGGGCATCCTGATGTTCGAACTTGCTACTGGAAGAGTGCCCTTCGATGGAGATACCCCTGTAACCATAGCCCTGAAGCACCTGAAGGAGGAAGTCGTACCCCCTTCCATGGTGAATGTTCATGTGAGCCGGAGCCTTGAGGCTATTATTATGAAACTTATCCAGAAGGATGCAGGCATGCGCTATCAGAGCGCTGCAAGACTGGTTGAAGATCTGGAACTGATACAGGCCAATCCCGATAAGGAAATTGATGTTTTTCTACGGGACATGGATTCGCCTACGACAATACTTCCCCGACTGGATGATGTCGATCTGGGTCCGGTAAGAAAGCCAAAGAAGAAAAGCGAGGAACCGAAGAAGGACAAAGGGATGCTGATGCTTACGATCCTGGGCGCTCTACTGCTTGCACTGATTATTACCGTGCCCTTCTTCTACGGATCCATAATGGACAGACTCTCGCCTTCATCAGTGGAAATCCCGGATGTTGTGAATATGACTCAGGTCGATGCAGAGACAAAGCTGTCAGGACTAGGTTTGAAAAGTGAAGTTGTGGACACAGTCAATGAACCGGATATAGAGTCCGGCAATATCGTCAGTACCGATCCGGCATCTGGAACCAAAGTCAAAACCGGTTTCACAGTGCGTCTTACCGTCAGTGGCGGAGGAACCCAGGTGAAAGTGCCTAATGTGATAAATAAGGATCAGAAGGAAGCCGAAATCATGATCACCAACCTGAAACTCAGGGTGGGTACAGTGGAATTGGTATTCAATGAACTGCCTTTGGGGACTGTGATCAGTCAGGATCCAGAGCCCGGTGTTACAACCCGCGAGAAGGATACAGTGGATATGACCGTAAGCCAGGGTCCGGAAAAGGCAAAAGTCAACATGCCGAACCTGACTGGGAAAACGCTTGAGGAAGCCCGCGGGATACTGGAAGGACTGCAGTTGAAGGTAGGTACTATCGAGACAAAGGCCACTGCGACCATCGACCCGGACCGTGTACTTTCCCAGAGCATCACACAAGGTACGGAAACCATGGTGGAAACGGCAGTGAATCTTGTTGTCAGCAAGGCGGAAGAAGGAACAGATCCCGAGCAGCCGGTCATGACAACCAAACCGGTCGATATTCCAACCAATTTTGATAAAGCCAGGGAAGTCATCAAGGTCGTGCTTGTCGATTCCGCTGGGGGCAGTAAAGTGGTTTACGAAAAAGAACATGCAAAAACTGAGAAAATGGTTAGAGTGGAAGTCACGGGGTCCGGAACGGGTACGCTTGAGGTGTACTTCGGTGATACCCGAGTCTATTCTGAGCCGATCGCATTCAATTGAGGAGGTTCGGATGGTTGAGGGAAGAATCCTGAAAGGTATCGGCGGATTCTATTATGTACTGGTAGGGGAGACCCTTTATGAATGCAAAGCGCGAGGGATTTTCAAGGTTCAGGGGAAAAGTCCCATGGTTGGTGATCGTGTCATGATCACCATTCAGGACGAAAATCCGCCATTGGGAGTCATAGAAGATATATTGGAAAGGCTGGTGGTGCTACACCGGCCGTTGGTTGCCAATGTGGATCAGGCTATCATAGTCTTTGCTGTCAGACACCCGGAAATACATCCGGTCCTGCTTGATAAGCTGCTGATACTTTGTGCCCATGCCGGTATCAAGCCTCTCATCTGTTTTAACAAATCAGATCTGGAAGTATCCCCGTCAATCAGGGAGCTTGAAGGAATCTATGAGGCTGCCGGTTACGACATCCTTTTGACCAGTGCTCAGATCCCAATGGGATTGAGTGAGATGAGCGATGTTCTGAAGGACCGTGTTACGGTGTTTGCAGGTCCTTCCGGAGTTGGGAAGTCATCGCTTCTCAATGTTCTTGAGCCTGGTCTGACTCTTCAGACAGGAGCCATCAGTGATAAGATCAAGCGGGGGAAACATACGACCCGTCATTCAGAACTGATACCTTTGAAGAACGGCGGATGGGTTGTAGATACACCCGGCTTCACATCCCTTGATCTGGAAGGGGTTGAAGCTCGGGATCTGGCGGGCTACTATCTGGATTTCGTACCCTACATCCCCCAATGCCGCTTCTCTGACTGCAGCCATATAAATGAGCCGGGATGTGCCGTGCTTGCTCAGGTCGGAAAGGCGATACATTCACGTCGTTATGATTCCTATAAGACGATTTTTTTTCAAATTCAGGAGCAAAGGAGAAACCAACCATGGTGAAACTGGCACCCAGTATCCTTTCCGCAGATTTCGGGAATTTGCTTGAATCTGTTGGACAGGTTGAAAACGCAGGCGTGGATCTGCTGCATATCGATATGATGGATGGTCATTTTGTTCCCAGTATTTCCTTCGGCCCTATCGTAGTCAGAGGCATTAAAGGGAAAACAGCCTTACCCTTTGATGTCCATCTGATGATTGAAGATCCTGATCAATACATTGCAGAGGTCGCCAATGCCGGGGCCTATTATATCACCGTTCATGCTGAGGCATGCGTGCATCTTCACCGGACAATCCAAAACATCCGTTCCTTGGGCGTTAAACCGGCGGTATCGCTGAATCCGGCATCTCCTTTGTCAATGATCGAAGAGATTCTTCCGGATGTCGAGATGGTCCTGCTGATGTCAGTAAATCCAGGTTTTGGGGGACAGAGTTTCATTGAAAGTACGTTGGATAAGATTCGCCGCCTCCGACGGATGATTGATGAAAGAGGACTCAAAACTGAAATCCAGATCGATGGGGGCGTCACCCTCAAGAATGCCCGAGCCATAGCAGAAGCAGGAGCTACGATCCTGGTAGCGGGATCTGCTATTTTCAACACTCCGGACATTGCAGCCACAGTAACGGCTTTCCGAGAGGAGTTGTCCGGTCTGTGAAGCGCTGCGTAATTTTTGTCGGCGGAGATATACGGGACTACTCCATTGCCTCATCCCGACTGAGAACCGAGGACATACTCATAGCAGCTGACAGCGGCGCAAGACACGTTGAAGCTCTGGGCAGGATTCCAAACCTGCTGATAGGGGACATGGACTCCATCGATCCCATCGTCCTCAGGCATTTTCAGGAATCAGGATCTTCCTGTGAGATACACCGTCCTGAAAAGGATGAAACCGACGGGGAACTGGCGATTCAGGCCGCTCTTGATACGGGAGCCGATCAGGTCCTGATTTTCGGCATCCTTGGAGACCGATTGGATCATTTCCTTGGGGTGCTGAGTCTCCTCAAGCGGCTTTTGGATGGGGGTGTACGGGGTCGTATGGTCTCGGACACCCAGGAGATCTGGCTGATCCAGGGTGAGGAGATGCTGGATATGCCTCCGGGCAGTCTTGTCTCATTCCTGCCCTTCGGCGACCAGGCCGATGGGGTCACCCTGAAAGGCTTCAAGTACCCTCTGGAGCATTACGACTATTCCCAGGGGAAGCCCATCGGCCTCAGCAACATCATAGAAAAAGCCCCGGCGACTGTAACAATCGGCCGGGGCATCCTGGTGGCGGTCCATACTTTCCAAGAAGTCAAAAAAGACTAAAACCTGCTCTACGCAGGTTTTTTTCTCGTGATTATACTG
>CAZEHS010000031.1:0-27733 GCA_964511875.1 uncultured Peptostreptococcaceae bacterium | reverse complement strand
TTAGACATGGATCATGGTAAAGTCCAGGGTCGACATTTTTGTGTCGGTTCCTGGATTTTTTTGTTTTTGTCCGGAAAGGCACTATATGAGGAGGCATAATAATGAACCTGCTGCAAAGGACATTGGATGACATCAAGGATCTGGACCGCGATATGGTGAGCAAGGCCCGTCAGTTGGTGGATAATCTGGCAAAGCCGATGGGGAGCATGGGAAAACTGGAGGATCTGTATGTGCAGTTGGCAGGAATCACAGGGGAGCTTTTCCCCTCAGTTGCAAGAAGAGGCATCGTGGTGCTATCGGGGGATCACGGAATTGTAGAGGAAGGCGTTGCTACGGGACTTCAGTCAGTAACGCTCGCACAGACACGGAACTTCGTCCGCGGGTTAACCGGTGTATGCGCACTGGCTAAGCAGGCCGGAGCAGATGTGATTCCTGTAGATGTCGGGATCGCAGTGGACTTTGATGATCCCGGTGTTCGAAATGAAAAGGTGCGATACGGCACGGACAACTTCACAAAAGGTCCGGCTATGTCCCGGGAAGAAGCGATCAGAAGCTTGGAAGCGGGTATCCGGGTAGCCATGGAACTGATAGAAGAAGGGTACGAAATTCTGGGAACCGGCGAAATGGGCATCGGCAATACAACCCCCAGCTCGGCGATACTCAGTGTTTTTTCAGGAAAAGAACCTGAGGAAGTAACCGGTGTGGGAGCCAATCTTCCCGAGTCCCTTATTCCTCGAAAGGTTGAAGTCATTCGGAAAGGGATAGCGCTGAACCGCCCTGACGCCAACGATCCCATAGATGTGCTGGCAAAGGTGGGCGGCCTGGAAATAGGGGGCATGGCAGGAGTCATGCTCGGCTGTGCGGCTGCTGGAAAACCTGTGATCGTGGATGGATTCATCTCAACTGTTTCAGCTCTGATCGCTGTTCGTCTGAAACCGGAAGTACGGCATTACCTCATCGCTTCCCATAAATCCATGGAAAAAGCGGCCTGTCTGGCATCTGAGCTCCTTGGCGTTGAACCCTGCCTCGATCTGGATATGCGATTGGGTGAAGGCACCGGGGCGGCTCTGATGTTTGGAATATTGGAGGCTGCGGTGATGATGAGCAAAGAGATGGCGACGTTTGAGGGGGCTGGGATTTTGGTTGTGTAGAGTCCCCTGGATTGTGCTATTATGTGGGTAGGTACTGGAGCATTTATACAAACCAAATGATTAATTATGCTATTACTTGGGTAAATGGTTGGTGTTATTCCATAAATAGTTATTCGTATACGGGGGCGCAGCATGATCAAAGAAACCGGCATCATTCTCAAAGAAGTGTTGGAAATGGATCTGATGAAGAGCTGCCGCCTGATTGCAGGCAGGGATGCTCAGAATAACGTGATCACACGGGTGAATATCATGGCCGATCCGGATGTGCTGAACTGGGTCACTGAGGGTGAATTCCTTCTGACTACGGCCTATTTCTTCAAGATCACAACTCTGGAAGAACAGGTCATGCTGATTCAGGAAGCATCGCGTAAAAAGCTGTCAGGGATTGGAGTCAAGGTGTTCCCTTATTTGGAGAAGCTGCCGGATGAGGTGATTGCCCTGGCCGATGAGCTTCGCCTTCCAATCGTCGAGCTGGATGCGGATATCCCATTCGGTGATATCATGACCCCTATATTCAAAGAGATATTCAACCGGCAGTCAACGATGCTTCAAAAGGTTGAGAATGTTCACAATGATACCATGGATGTCATCCTGAAGGGCGGCGGCATCAAGGAAATCATCCGCGTTCTGATGCGCACGGTCGAGAATCCGATTCTAGTCAAGGATCACCATTTTGAAGAGTACATTCATGATGAGCAGGATCCGGACACGGATTATGATGACCTGATAAAAAGCGTGAAGGCTTTCTTCAAAACCGCATCGAACCATTACCGTTATATGAAGAAGGTGGAGGATCGTGTTGCCAGCGGCAATACGATGGTGGACCGTGTCATGATACCCATCCTGATTCGGAACAACGTTCATGGGCACATGATCCTTTTCGGACTGAAACGCAAAATCACATCCTTTGATATCCTTAACCTGGAGTCGGCCTCCATGATCATTGCGCTGGAATTCCTGAAGCGGATTTCTGTGCAGGAGGTTGAGAACAAGTATAAGGCTGAATTCTTCGAGGACCTGATTTCTTTGGATGAGAGGCGGAAGGAAAAGGCGATAGAACGGGCCAATTACTATCGGCTGCGGAAGGATGCATGGTATTCCGTACTGACCATCCATCTGAATGAAGCGCCTGCGAGTCTGAGCACTGCGGAAGAACTGAACCAGACTCTGGGCCGCATGATCTATCTGATAGACATGAGCTGCAAGACGGAGGATCGGATTTATCTGATATCCAATAAGGGCAACAACGTGAACATCCTTTTCATGTGGGACGACGTGCAGAATTACAACCGTGAAATAAGGCAGGTAGCCGACGGAATAGACCGGCTTCTGGAACAGAAAATAGGAAGCCTCGATTTCAGGATCGGGATCGGAAGGGCCTGCAAGGGCATTGAATCGGTCTGGCACAGCCTCCGCGATGCGGAAAAAGCGGTAGAAGCCGCACGGGCTTACATGGATGAACGGATTGTGGAATTCGAAAAGCTCGGGATCTATAAGATTTTCTGCCAGGATCATCTTAAAGATGAGCTGCAGAGCTTCTATAACTCAACACTGAAGGATCTTGTGGATTATGATCGGAAAAGGGACACCGAGCTGGTTAAGACCCTTCAGGTGTACTTTGACACCAACGGGAACCTGAAACGGATGTCCGAGATCCTGTTCACCCACTACAACACCATTCTGTACCGAATCAACCGAATCAAGGAGATCACCTCAAAGAACCTGGAATCAGAACATGACCGCTATGGTCTACAGACGGCGCTTAAAATCATGAACATCCTGGGATTGTAAGGTGGGATAGGAAGTGCCAAGGAATATGCACAGTATTTCAGCGATTCTTCATCAAAGAGCATGTCTCTAATATATGAATATAAAGAGAATGATTAACCACCGAACCACCGAGAACACCGAATGCGAGCTTTTCACAGCTCCTTTCGGTGTTCTCGGTGGTTAACGGCTATGTTTTTATTCTTCAAGCAGCGCTACAGCCCTTATCGGGGAACCGCTGCCGTCACGGATCCGGAGGGGGAGCCCAAGGTATAGGAAGCGCTTGTTTGCGACCTTGTCGAGATTGCACATGTTTTCTGTATTGGTCATATCATATTCGCCGCAAATCAGGTGGGCTGAGAAATCAATATCACTGGGGTGGTCAATGGCTGGGGAGTCGACGCCGATATTGACAACGCCTTTTTCGGCCAGCCACTTGGCGCCGGCATAGCTCAGACCGGTATATTCTTTCTGCCACTTGTCAGTTCCGAAATTCCTGTCGAAATGACCGGTGTACATCAGGAAGATATCTCCCTTGAGTATTTCCTGTCCTGAAGCCTTAAGGGCTTTTTCAAGATCCTTGGGTTCAATGGAACGGTTTGCAGGGACGAAGGTGAGATCCACACATATTGCGCTGCCCCAGAATTGCTCCAAGGGCATCTTGTCGATAGTGGCGCCATCCTTCCTGTATTCCCAGATGCCGTCACTGTGTGTGCCGCAGTGTTCGCTGATGAGCAGATTGCGGGCAGAAAAGCCGAGCTTCTTGCTGCCTGTGGCCTGCATATTCTCCTCGTGTGTCATGTTGGTCATGATGAAGGTCGGTTGATGCATAGGGAAAACCGACATTCCCTGGAAAATTTCCTGTGAAAGATCGACGAGTCTGAGTCCCATGAAGGAACCTCCTGATATTCTTGATTATACTGCCCTGTAAAGCATTCATTTTCAGCAATTACCCCGATCAGTCCACTCTAAAACATGTTTCGGAAAGGATGGAAAAGGGTAACTCTGGAATGTGTTTGCCGATAACTCACCTGCTCTTATCATTATTTCTTAAATATGAATGAAAAACCTTGTATGTTAAGTACAAGATAACCATGAGTTAATGTTAAATCAATCCCTTTTGTTCATAAAAACTATACAAACCCATTCCATATATAATGAAGGGAGAAAAGTTGAGATCAAGCTTGATACAATCATTCATTCAAGGAGGCATGCCGCGATGGCAAACAACAGGAAGTACATATTGGCAGTTCCGAACTTCAGTGACGGAAAGAATGCAGCAGCAATCAACGCAGCGGTTGAGGCAGTCAAATCAGTCGAAACGGTCCGCGTAGTGGCGGTGGAACCGGAAGCGAATTTCAACCGGACGGTCCTGACATTCATCTGCGAACCCCAGTTCTGTAAGGATGCGATGTTGAAATTGGCGGGAGTGGTTTATCAGCATGTTGACATGGGAGTGCAGAAGGGTGCTCATCCTAGAATAGGTGCCCTTGATACAGCCCCGGTTTTTCCTCTCCAGAATGTGACCATTGACGAAGTGAAGGCCCTCGCAGAAGAGATTGGAGCGGCGCTTCACGCTGAATATAAGGTACCCGTGTATTTTTCAGGCCTCAATGCCAGATCCGATTATAAAAAATCCAACACCAACATTCGCAAAGGGCAGTATGAAGGTCTGAAGGCCTTGCTTGAAACGCCAGACCACCCGGATCTGGAAATGCGAAAACCGGACCTGTCCGTTGATGGACGGCTGGATCCCAGAATGGGTGCGGTTACTGTCAGTGCGGACTTCGAAGGCCTTACTGCATACAACGTGTTCATTGACAGTGAGGATGCCTCCATCGCAAATGACATCGCCAAAATAGTCAAGAATCCCGAAACAGGATGGTCATCCATCAAGGGAATCGGATTCAAGGACGAAGGCCACATTGGTACGGCTGTTTCCATGAACGTATTCGATGCTGCCAGTACACCCCTCGCCATGCTGAAGGATTTTGTCGGAACAGAAGCTGAAAAACGAAACCAAAAAGTCATCGGTACCCAGATTGTCGGACCTGTTAAGCTCCAATACCTTCTGGATTCAGCAAAAGCGTTGGGCTATTCAGGAAACGACACGGATATGGACGGAATCATCGCCTGCCTCGCTGAAAGAATGGGCCTTGAAGGATTCCATAAGGAATCGGTCATTGAATACCATCTCCAATAGGAAGCATAACGAACCACTGTAAATAAAAGGAGGATTCTATGATGAAATACGATGTGATCGTGAAAAACGCAAAAGTTCCCATGATGAACGGCAATGATACCGTCATGACCAACATCCTGATAAAGGATGAGAAGGTTGCAGGATTTCTGGCGGATGTGGAAGGCCTGGAGGCGGAAAAATTCATTGACGCTGAGGGGAACCTTACCCTGCCGGGCTGTATCGATTCCCACACCCACTTCATGGATCCGGGATTCACACACCGGGAAACGTTCCTTACCGGAAGCTCTCAAGCTGCCGCAGGCGGATTGACCACGACAATCGATATGCCCTGTTGTTCCTCACCCCGGTCAGTTCGATGCGTCAGCTCCATGAATGAAAAGCTTGATGCCATAGTGCCACAGGCCATTGTCGATTTCGCTTTGTGGGGCGGCGTCACAGGGGATGATGTTCGAGACGGCAATATGCAGCATGTTCAGGAGCAGGCGGATGCAGGCGTTGTCGCCTTCAAGGTGTATATGACACCTTCCGTTCCTACCTACAACCGGGTCACGGATCCTGAAATGCATGAGGTTTTCAAAGAAGTGGCCAAAACCGGACTGCCTGTTGGCGTCCATGCTGAAAACTTTGCCATGTGCGACTATTATGTAAAAAAATATCAGAAAGAGGGCCGTAAAGATGGTCCTGCATGGTCTGAAGCACGGCTGGAGCTGGCCGAGAAGGCAGCTATCCAGCTTGGAATCGCATTCTCCGAGGAAACAGGCGCCCGTTACCATGTGGTGCACATGAGCACCGGTGTTGGAGCACGGCTGATTGGCGAAGCCAAGAAACGTGGTCTGAAGGTGACGTCAGAGGTCTGCCCCCACTACCTGGTATTGAATGCGCCGGAAGCCATGACCGAATTCGGTGCCTTCGCAAAAATCGCCCCGCCCCTCCGTACAAAACAGGACAACACAGAGCTGTGGGAAGGCCTTGCAAATGGCAGTGTGGATTTTGTAGCCACTGACCATGCCCCATATAAGATCCAGGCAAACAAGGACAACGATGATGTTCCGGTGGAAAAGGATGCTCCAGGCATGGACATCTGGACTGCGTTTCCGGGGATTTCGGGCACAGAGACCATGGTCAACATCCTCGTCAGCGAGGGGTATAACAAAGACCGCCTGACGCTGGAAAGACTGGTTGAAGTACTGTCCCGCAATGCTGCGATCCATTACGGTCTTTTCCCAAGGAAAGGTGCCCTGGAGATCGGTTCCGATGCGGATATAACGATCATTGACCTGGATAAGGAATGGACAGTCGATAAGGACATCTCCTTCATGAAAAATAAATACACTCCGCTACACGGATTGAAGCTCAAAGGGAAGGTCTGCAAGACAATTGTCCGTGGAACTCTGGTATACTCAGAAACAAAGGAAGAGGCACAGGGTAAGATCCTGGTGGAACCGGGCTATGGCAAATTCATCCGCCGTGTGAAAACTCAGGAACTGGACCGAAAACTGACCTTTGAAAACTACCGCGCCATTTCATCCGATTTCTTCGACAACGTACATCGCCGGAACATCAATAACGTGATTGATTAATCCAAAGGAGACAGAAAAATGCCAAGACATGGAATTGTGATCATAGACATGCTCAATGACTTTGCTCATCCGGACGGCGCCCTTTACTGCGCAGGCGGCAGAACCATTCTTCCGAATCTGCAGAAGATGATGGCCTGGGTACGCGAGCGGAATGCGAAAGGTCTGGATGATATCCAGCTGATCCACATCCAGGAAGCACATAGAAAGAACGATGCCGATTTCCGTGTCCGACCGGTTCACGCCGTAAAAGGGACTTGGGGCTCAGACTTTATTCCTGAGGTGTATCCGCAGGGTGATGAATACATCGTACAGAAGCGACGGCACTCCGGCTTCCAGCATACGGATCTTAATCTCTACCTGAGGGAAGAGAACATCGACACGGTTGTGATCACCGGCGCATGGACCAACGTCTGCTGCCGGTCCACCGCTGCCGACGCACTGGCTAATGCATTCAAGGTGATCACCCTGACAGACTGCAACGCTTCCAAGACTGAAGAAATGCACAAGGCCGGTCTCGTGGACCTCTCCCTGTTCACAAAACTGATGACCCTGGATGAATACATCGCTGCCTTCGAGCGGGGCGAAGACCCCTGGGTCGGCGGCGGTGATACGGAAAACAAAGTAGAGTAGGAAGAGCGAAACCAGAATTTGGAATTGGAGGCGCAGGATGCGCATAGTGGTTGGGATGACGGGAGGCAGCTGTACCCTGTACGGGGTGGGGCTGCTGAAGGCCCTTGAACAGCTGAATATTGAGAGTCACCTCATCGTATCCCGGATGGGGGAACAGGTGCTGGCCCATGAATGCGAAATGAGCCTGAGAGAGCTGCAGGCTTTGGCAACAAGATCCTACGATATTACGGATCTTGGAGCGGCAGTATCAAGCGGTTCCTTCAAAACCGACGGCATGGTGATCATCCCCTGTTCCATGAACACGTTGGCGGCAGTGGCAAGCGGTGTCAGCGCCAACCTGATCCAGCGGGCTGCGGACGTGACCATAAAGGAGCGCCGCAGACTGGTGCTGGTCCCCCGGGAAATGCCCCTGTCACCGATTCACCTGGAGAACATGCTCAAACTCTCCCGCATCGGTGTAACCATCATGCCCGCGTCGCCGGGCTTCTACCACAAACCCCAGACCATCGGGGACTTGGTGAATATCATGGTGGGAAGAACTCTGGATCAGCTGGGGATAGAGGGACATCTGTTCGAACGGTGGGAATGAGAAAGAAAGAGCGGAGAATATTTACGTCGGATAACACGGATTACACGGATGAATTGGCTCCATCTCCCTCTGGAGGGGGATGTCACGCAGTGACAGGAGGAGTCGCAGGGCGAATGCCCTCCGGGACTCCTTCCGCCAGCTTCGCTGCCACCTCCCTCCAGAGGGAGGTCAACATGTTACGAAGAACCCCCATCGACCTTCATCTGTGACATCCGTGGCAAAAGGTTTTCAATCAGTTTTTGAGTGTTGGAAAGGTGGTGATTTTTTGTCAGAGCAAATGCTGCGGTCAGTTCTTGGCAGACTGAAGGATACATATGGGTTGTTGGAATGTGATGTGCCGGTGGATCCGAAGTTCCAGCTGGGCGGCATACTGGAAAAACTGGGTAACGATCAGCCGGTCCTTTTCAAGAAAGTGAAGGGGAACAGCATGCCGGTGATCGGCGGTATGTTCGGTAATCGCGACATGTTCTATGATCTGATCGGCACCACCCGAAAAGGGCGGTTTGCAAAGATACTTGGAGCCATGGCCGCACCTTGTCCGCCGAAACTGCTTCAGACCGGTCCGGTCCATGAGAACGTCATCAACGGCCGAATAGATTTAGGAAGGCTCCTTCCTCTGCCAACATTCCATGAACTGGATTCGTCCAGTTTCATCACCGCTGGCGTACTGGCGATCAAGGATCCTGACACAGGAAAAACCTTCACTTCGATCCGCCGCTTTCAGTACAACGGCGGCAACAGTCTCAGTGCGCTGGTTACATCCCAGCCTCTCGGCGGCCAGCTGAAGAGGCTCAGGGAACAGAAAAAAAATCTGGAAGTGGCCGTAATACTGGGTTATGATCATATCTTCTGTCTGGCCAGCCAGATCAGTTCAGGTCTTTACGGCATCGACAAGTACGCCTTCGACAGCGCTCTCCGAGGAGAACCTCTGGAGTTGGTGACATGCAAAACCGTCGATATTGCGGTTCCGGCACAGGCCGAAATCGTTCTGGAAGGAATTATTCCCTGGGATGAGGAAAAGACTGAAGGCCCGTTCGGGGAACTTATGGGGTATTATGGACAGGTAGCGGAGCATCCGGTAATGCGGGTGCAGTGCGTGACCCATCGCAAGGACCCGATTTTTCAGATTTCAGCCCCTTGCCGGGAGGAGCATCTCTCCAACGGCCTCATCCGGGATGTTGAGCTGTACACCCATGTGAGCCGCCTGGTGGAGACGGTGGATGTCAACGTCACCATCGGAGGAGGATGCCGCTTTCATGGCATCGTATCCATTCGCAAGAACAGCGAAGGTGACGGTAAGACAGCCATCATCGGCGCATTATCCAGCGCTAAGGATATGAAGCATGTGGTTATCGTAGACGAGGATATCGACATATTCAATCCTCTGGATGTTGAGGGAGCTCTGGCGACCCGTGTGCAGGCATCGAAGGATGTCGTGATCATACCGGGAGGAATCGGCACCGGGTTGGACCCATCACACCTGATTGGCCTGACCACGGATAAGGTGGGCATCGATGCCACCAAGCCGCTGGGGGCCATGAGCAGCAAGTTTGATAAGGCACGAATTCCGGGCTATGAGGCACTGGATCTGGCACGGTTCTTTCCAACCGGCCCAAAGAGGGGGTAACCCATGCGCGATGCACTGGGATTTTTCGAGGTCCGCAGTCTTGTAGCTGCCATTGAAGCCGCAGATGCCATGCTGAAAGCGGCGGATGTGAAGCTGCAGAATTTCAATTATGTAGGCTCCGGTATTGTATGTGTCATCGTATCCGGAGAGGTGGCTGCAGTGAAAGCGGCCATAGACACTGCTCAGAACCGGGCGGGTCTGATGGCGGAGGTCATATCGGTCAATGTCATCCCGCGACCCAATGAAGAGCTCTATGAACTCTTTGAAAATTAGGAGGCGCTGCGATGGCTGATCCCTTAACCCTCAGCGTCATGAGCCAGATTGTCAGCAAGGCAGTAGGAAAGGACCCCAGGCCGGAAGCGGCATCTGAAACTGCATCATTTGGACAGCCCCATCTGACGGGTCATCAGGCTGTATTGTTATCGGAGCTGATCCACAAGAAAACACCTTCATCAGGCACAGTGAAACCAATCAAAGCCAGCCAGCGAACAGAAGGTGTCATGTCCCTGGATGCACTGGTAAGAAACGTGAAAACGCGATAAGGAGGCAGGTCATGTCAGGAGCCGCACTCGGATTGATAGAAACCCTAGGCCTCGCTTCAGCGGCAGCAGCTTTGGATGCAGCCCTGGATACGGCGGATGTCACGTTCGTCGGGTCTGAGAAAGTGATCGGCGCTGGTAAAAGCATCAGCGTAACGATTCAATTTGTAGGAGATGTAGGGGCCGTGGCTGCAGCAGTGGCTTCAGGCAGTGAGGCCGCGCAGAAGGTGGGTACCGTTCTGAGCGCCCACATGATTCCAAGGCCCCATGATGAGGTAGAGAAGCTGTTGGAAGCCTTTAGAAGCAAAAAAGCGAAAAAAAACAGCGTTGGTGAAAAAAAACAGACATCCACTAAGGAGGAAAACAAATGAGTCAGGGACAAGCACTGGGATTGATTGAAACTAAAGGACTGGTTGGCGCTATTGAAGCTGCAGATGCAATGGTGAAGGCAGCAAACGTAACCATCGTAGGGTACGAAAAAATCGGATTCGGACTTGTGACCGTAATGGTCCGAGGAGATGTAGGCGCTGTCAAGGCAGCTACAGATGCAGGGGCTGCAGCTGCTGAAAAAGTAGGCGAGCTCCATTCCGTGCATGTGATTCCACGGCCTCATGCGGAAGTTGAACGAATGATCCTGGGAAGCGATAAGTAGAAATCCGGTAAGGGGTGCTTTTAAATGACTGCAAATCCACTGGTAAAGAGCATCCTCGACGAAATAGCCATCAAGATCTATCAGGGGAGCGAATACGACGGTAAGAAATCTGCCGCGAAAAATGAACGTCCCCTGGTGCTTCTGTGCGGCAGTGATTTCGAAAAGGACCGGGTGCTGGGGGCGATTGACCTGGCTGCTCAGAAATACGGCCCTCTCACAGTTGCCCTGACCAGCAACGCTGAGCGGTTCTATCCGGCGGATGCGCTTAAGAAAAGAACCGGCATCGGTCGGGTATATCTGGAAGCCGATCACGGGGACATGGAGCGCTGGCTCGGCTCAGTGAAACGGGTGTGGTGTCCGAATATCAATCAGACCACACTGGTCAAGCTATCCCGAGGAATCACGGACTCCATGGCTACCTGTCTGCTCTGGTGGGCGCTGTCCATGGAAAAGCCAGTGATTCTGACAATCGGTGCAGCCAACCGTCGGATTGGGAAGCTTCCGGGGAATCACCCCATGTGCCTGCTGTTGGATGAGGCAGTCAGACAGGTGGAGGCTTTCGGCGCCCAGATTACGGCCGAATACTGCTGGGATCCGCAAAGTGAAGCATCCAAGACCATTTCAAGCCCTCTGGCAGTAAGGCTGATCCATGAAAGCAATTTGCTGGAGCAGGCCGGAGCACAGAAAAAACTGACTCTGACAAAGGGACAGCTCATCACCCCAGCTGCCAGGGATCTGGCAAAAGCCAGGGGCATTGAAATCCATTTTAAATAGGAGTGTGCCTATGCAGACCGGAATTGTAATCGGAACCATCGTCGCCACCCGCAAGGACTCCCGGCTCGTAGGCCAGAAGCTGATGGTGACACAGCCCGTGGATGTGAACCGAGAACCCCTGGGAGAACCTGTAATCGCAGTAGATACAGTAGGCGCCGGAATCGGCGAATACGTTTTCTATACGGTCGGAACCTCAGCCAGATACGCCGCCAACCAAAAGGAATCCCCAATCGACGCTGCGATTGTGGGGATCATAGACAGTATGGATCTGCGGTTGGATGTGCTTAAGAAGAAAGAATAAAAACCGCTCTGCGACTCCCCCTGTCGCCTTCAGCGACATCCCCCTCCCAGAGGGAGATGGAGCCATGTTGACCTCCCTCTGGAGGGAGGTGGCAGCGAAGCTGTCGGAAGGAGTCCCGGAGGGGTCCCGCTCTGCGACTCCCCCTGTCTCTTCGATCCATCCCCCTCTAGAGGGAGATGGATCTGTGAACATCTGTGACATCCGTGGCAAAAGGTCTAATCTTTTAAAATAAACCGATCGGGGGAGGAGTATGAACCCTGGAATAATCAAACAGGCCATGGAATACCGGAACCTCATCGATGTGCTGATGTCTGATCATCAGTTCGCAGATGTGGTGCTGGTGAACGGGCAGCTTATCAATACGCTGACGGGGGAGATATATCCTGCCGATGTGGCCATCAAAGGGAAATACATCCTGGTGGCGGGGGATTCTGAAGGCCTGATCGGCGATAAGACGTTAGTGGTCGACGTCGGCGGCAAATATCTTTCACCGGGCTTCATCGATTCACACATGCATTTTGAAAGCAGCATGCTCACGATTTCGGAGTTTTCAAGGCTGTCCATCCCCTCGGGCACCACCACGTTGGTGGCGGACCCCCATGAGATCGGTAACGCCCTGGGAGCCGTCGGCATGAAGGCCATGGCGGATGAAGCGGGAAAAATGCCAAACCACGTGCATTTGGTGGTGCCTGCCCTGACTCCGGACTGTCCGAGCCTTGAAACTGCCGGTGTGGATGTTACCTCGAACGATATGGAAGACCTGCTGAACTATCCTAACATCATTGGAATAGGCGAGCTGCAGGGATTCTCCAATGCCCGGCACGTTTACAGGAACACTCCGGAAATCATTACGGATCTGGTGGCGTCCACGCTTTATGCCAAGAGCATCAATAAGGTTGTGGACGGCAACGCACCGGATCTGTTCGGCAAGGAACTGGCCGCCCATATCATCGCCACCGGCGGCAGCTGTTCCTGTCATGAAACCACCACCAAGGCGGAGTGCGTCGAAAAGCTGCGCCAGGGTGTCTATGTATTCATGCGGGAAGGGTCCACCCAACGGAACATGGCGGAGTGTGTCCGGGCCATCACCGAAGATAAACTGGATTCCCGCCGGGCTATTCTGGCAACCGACGACATGGTTGCGGAGGATCTGGAAAAGCTGGGCCATATGAACGAAATCGTCAAACGCACCATTGCAGAAGGCGTCGATCCCGTCGTTGCCATCCAGATGGTGACCATAAACCCTGCCGCCTACTTCAAGTTCAGTGACCGGGGCGCTATCGCGGCGGGCAAGCTGGCGGATATCGCCATCATCGGGGATCTGAAAACCATGAAAGTGGATGCCGTATTCCTGGAAGGCAAGCTTGTAGCGGCCAATGGGGAGATGCTCATAGATATTCCGAAGTATACCTACCCGGATTCCGTAAAGAACTCCGTGAAACGGGCTCCCGTGACCGAATCTGATCTGGCGGTACCGGCTTCAGGATCTGAAGTCACAGGCTATGTCATCGGACTCATTCCGGACCAGAATCTTTCTGAAGCACTGGAGCTGTCCGTGAAGGTGAAGAACGGCATCGTCCAGCCCGATACGGCTGGGGATATCCTGCCCATCATCTGTCTGGAACGCTATGGTCGGAACGGGAACATCGGAAGGGCGTTCGTCCAGGGCTTCGGTCTTCAGAACGGCGCCATTGCGGAAAGTGTGGCTCATGATACCCATAATCTGCTGGTTACGGGCGCCAATTACAAGGATATGGCTCTGGCGATCAACCGGATCATTGAAATGGGCGGCGGCATCGCCGTTGTGAAGAATGGCCGGGTTCTCGATGAAATGCGGCTGCCTGTCGGCGGACTGATCACAGATGAACTCACCGGCTCTGAAGTAAGCCGTAAAATCAACAGTCTGGAAAACATCGTGAAGGACGAGCTGGGCTGTAAAGTCCATGCACCCTTCATGCATCTCTCCTTCCTTGCTCTTTCGACCAGTCCCAAATGGAAAATCACAGATAAGGGTTTGGTAGACGTGGAGAACTTCACGATCCTGCCCCCCGTCAAAGAATAGCTGAGTCACAATTACTTAGGGGGATTCAATGCCAAAGATTGGAATATTGCAAAGGTATTTCAAACTGTCTGAACACGGAACCAATATACGTACAGAGGTAATGGCCGGCTTCACGACTTTTATGACCATGGCTTATATCCTGGTGGTCAATCCATTGATCCTAAAGGACGCCGGTATGGATTTCGGTGCAGTGTTCACAGCTACGGCCGTATCCTCTGTTATTGCAACTCTGATCATGGCCCTTTATGCGAATATGCCCTTTGCACTTGCGCCAGGAATGGGTCTCAACGCGTTCTTTGCTTATACCGTAGTCCTGACGATGGGCTACACCTGGCAGATGGCGCTGGCGGCGGTTTTTGTTGAAGGTCTGATCTTTATCGCTTTGACCTTCATGAATGTCCGGGAAGCCATTGTCAACTGCATACCAATGAACATCAAATATGCCATTTCTGTGGGTATCGGCCTCTTCATCGCTTTTATCGGTCTGAAGAATGCAGGAATCATCGTCAACAGCGATGCTACATTCGTTACCATAGGCGACATCGGTGCTCCTGCAGCCTTAGTAGCGCTTTTCGGAGTTCTGATCACTGGCTGGATGCTTTCCAAGAACATCAGAGGTGCCTTGCTGATCGGGATTTTCGCCTCAACAGTCCTGGGCGCATTCAACGGCATTACGAACATTGCAGGCTTTGATGCATCACAGCTGTTCCACATCCCGTCATTGAAACCCATATTATTCCAAATGGATTTCTCGCGACTTTTTTCTTTTGATTTCGTGACCGTGCTGCTCACTTTCCTCTTTATCGATATGTTCGATACTGTAGGCACATTGATCGGTGTTTCCTCTAAGGCCGGGATGCTGGATAAAGACGGTAAGCTTCCTCGAGTCAATCAAGCACTTCTGGCAGATGCTGTGGGCACAACCTGCGGTGCACTGCTGGGAACCTCTACAGTCACGACTTATGTCGAAAGTGCCGCGGGTGTGGCAGAAGGCGGCAGAACAGGCCTTACGGCATTGACCGTTGCCGGTTTGTTTGCAGCCTCGCTGTTCCTGGCTCCCGTTTTCCTCCTGGTTCCCGGTGCTGCTACGGCCCCTGCGCTGATCATCGTAGGTCTGTTCATGATGAGCCCTGTGAAGAATATCGATCTGGAGGACTACACAGAAGCCATTCCTGCCTTTTTCACCATCATCATGATGCCCCTCGCTTACTCCATTGCTGAAGGGATCGTATTCGGTGTCGTTACGTATGTAATCCTGAAAGCGCTGGCCGGACGAGCGAAAGAGGTGACCTTCACAACCTGGATCATTGCGGCGCTGTTCCTTGGCAAGCTGTTCCTGATGTGATAGGCCAGAGTTGAAATAACAAAGCGCCGGCCGGTTTCCGGTCGGCGCTTTCAATTTTTTCGGTGGAAGGAGGGAACCTGATTTGGCCATTACACTGTTTCACAAGCCCGAAACACTGGACGAATGTCTGCAGCTGAAGGCAAGAACCGGAGCAGAAGGCGTGCTTTTGGCCGGAGGCACGGATGTGCTGGTGCATATGCACGAAGGAAAATTGAATGGGTCGGAAATCATCGATTTGACCAGCGTTGAGGAATTGAAAGCCATCACAGTCAGTGGAAGCACGGTTTCAATCGGCGCATGCGCCACATTCACAGAAGTCGCCGCATCACAGATTCTGACCGATTGCTCCGGACTGACAGAAGCTTGCCTTTCGGTCGGTTCTCCTCAGATACGCAATGCCGGCACCTTGGGCGGAAATATCGCCAACGGCTCTCCGGCTGCCGACTGCGCCCCTTCGCTTCTGGCTTTGGATGCCCATGTGATCCTTAAAAAAGTAGGATCTGAAAGAAAAATCCCGCTAAATGAATTCTATACGGGCAAAGGCAGTACTGTCATGAAAAGTGCCGAGGTGCTGACATCACTCGAGTTTCCTGAGCCGCCCCGAAATGCCGTCATTGTCTTCGAAAAGCTAGGCTTACGCAACGCTCTTGCAATTTCCCGCATCTGTCTTTCCCTGTACCTGGAAGCGGACAACGGCACCATTACCAAAGCCCGGGTCGCCAGCGGCTCCCTCGGCCTCACGCCCATGCGTGAAACAGAAATCGAAACATTCCTAACAGGTCAGCCCCTTGACGGCAACTGGATTGCCGAAGGAATGGATCTTTTTTCAGAGCAGGTGGCGCAGCGGCTGGCCGGAAGAGGAACAATGCCTTATAAGCGGATTGCAGTGAAGGGTGTTTTTGAAAATGCGGCGAGGAAGGCATTGAAACTGTTGAAGTGACGAATCCTTGCCTTCCTCCGGGAGGAAGGTGGCAGCGAAGCTGACGGAAGGAGTCTGCGAGAAGTGACAATCAAATCACGCAGACTCCCCCTGTCACTTCGTGACATCCCCCTCCCGGAGGGAGACAAACGTGTGCACTCATAAGAAACGGAGGTCTTCATGTTCCACCTAAAAACCACCATCAACGGCAATCCCATAGAAACCGACATCGAACCCTCCCTCCGTCTCCTGGACTTTCTCCGGATAAATCTCGGGCTCACCGGAACAAAGGAAGGCTGCGGCGAAGGGGAGTGCGGGGCATGTACGGTCATACTGGACGGAAAGACAGTCAACTCCTGTCTGGTGATGGCAGCCCAGGTTCATGGCCGCAAGCTTACAACCATTGAAGGGATTAAAACAGAAGACGGCCTCAATCCCGTTCAGCAGGCTTTTCTCGATAATGGAGCCGTTCAGTGCGGCTTCTGCATTCCGGGAATGGTTCTTTCTGCAACGGCCCTGCTTGATGAGAAGCCTGATCCGACCGATGACGAAATCAAGGAATGTATTTCAGGAAACCTGTGCCGATGCACGGGCTACGATAAGATGTTCATATCCATCAGGAGTGCTTCCGAGAGCTATAAGAAGCGGGAGGGAAAGTGAATGGCAAAGTTCAAATCAGTTGGTCAAAGCATTCCCCGCCGGGATGGGAGAGATAAACTCACAGGTCAGGCGATTTATCCGGAAGACATTTCAATGGCCGGGATGCTTTACGGCGCAACCGTCCGTTCCCCCCATGCCCATGCTGAAATAATGATGCTGGATACCAGGGCTGCTGAGCATGCACCCGGTGTCGTCAAGGTTCTGACCGCCAGGGATGTGGCCGGCCATAACACCCATGGGGTCCTGTATAAGGACCACGAGGTTTTTTGCACCACCAGGGTACGGAGAATCGGCGACCCTGTGGCGGTCGTCTTGGCAGAAACCCAGGATCAGGCTCGCGAAGCCGCCAAGTTGGTGGAAGTGACATACGAAGTCATGCAGGCCGTCTTCGATCCCCGAGAAGCAATGAAGCCTGGGGCGCCTATAGTCAATGAGTTTTCCCAGCGTTACTACTTCTACGATGATGACATGGAAATGGTAACAGAGAAGCCGGAGAATGATCCCTTTCCCAACGTGATTTTTCATTACCGCTGCAGAAAGGGTGATGTGGACACTGTTTGGGACACCTGTGCCGCCGTTGCGGAGGGAAGCTTCTATTCGCCCTTCGTGGATCATGCCTTTCTGCAGCCGGAAAGCGGCATCGCTTACAGGGGAGATGACGGAAGGCTGGTAGTCAGCGCGGGCAGCCAATACCTGCACTTTGACAGGACAGAACTTTCCGATGCATTGGGAATACCGGAATCGGACCTTGTGATACTGAATCCCGCAATCGGCGGGGCTTTTGGAGCCCGGGAGGATATCACCCTCCAAATCCATATCGCTCTGGGTGTCATGCTTACCGGACGGCCTGTGAAGATGACATACTCCAGAGAAGAATCCTTTTATGCTCACTCCAAACGGCATCCCGTACATATGGAATGCCGGATGGGCGCAGATGCGGATGGCAGGCTGCTGGCCTTCGAAGCACTGCTGCATGGGGATTCCGGAGCCTATACCTCCTGGAGCATCAATGTGATGAGAAAGGCAGGAGTTCATGTTACGGGTCCGTATGAGATTCCCAACGTGAAGGTCGACAGCTATGCAGTCTATACCAATAACCCCTTCTCAGGAGCAATGCGGGGATTCGGCGCAACACAGGTACCGATCGCCCACGAAACACTTATAGAAATGCTGGCGGAAAAGCTGGAAATGAACTCCTTTGAAATCCGAAGGCGGAACATGTTCCGAGTCGGCAGCGAAACGTCCAATGGTCAGATCCTGAACGACAGTGTTCCACTTGACCGCTGCCTGGCTGCGATAGAGGCCGCCATGGCAGCTGACCCTATGGAACCCGTATCGGGAGGTGAGAGGCCATGATCAAGCGTGGAAGAGGCATAGCGGTATCCTGGTACGGAACCGGCTATGGGAACGGGTTCCCTGATGTATCCGTGGCAGAAGTGGAGCTTGCGCCTGACGGACAGGTGATCCTCAGGGTCGGCGCTGCTGAAGTCGGTCAGGGCGCCCGTACCATCATGCCGCAAATTTGTGCAGAAGCTGTCGGCATCGATGCCGAGGACATAATCATCCTCAGTGAAAGCACGGAGGACTGTGAGGATTCCGGAACGGCTGCAGCCACCCGTCAGACATACAATACAGGAAACGCAGTGCGTCTGGCAGGCGAAGCCTTCAAGAAGGAATTGATCAGGGAAGCGGTTGCTGTCATCAACCGGTCTCGGAGCGATTCATCCAAACTGAATACGGACCTTCATTTCGAAGTCGGGAATCATGAGGTCTATCTGAAGCATTTGCCTAAACTCCGGGTAGCCATCAAAACCGTTGCACAGTCCCTTGCATCAGAGGGGAGAACCCTCCGGGTGATGGAATCCTTCACCGCACAGACGGTTAGAATGGACAAGGACGGTTACGGTGCCCCTTACTGGCCTTATACCTTCAATGCCTACGGGGTTGAAGTGGATGTGGATACCTATACCGGCAGGGTGCAGTGTACGAAAGCCTGGTGCGCGCAGGATGTAGGGCGGGCTATCAATCCGGAGCTGTGTGAAGGGCAGATAGACGGCGGCTTCGTCATGGGGCTGGGCTATGCCCTGTACGAGGATCTGGGTGTCAAGGACGGAAAGATAAACAACAACCGTTTCAGCAAGTACATCATCCCCACCTCGATGGACGTGCCTGTCATAAATAAGTACCTCATCGAAGACCCTGAAAATACAGCGCCCTACGGAGCCAAGGGTATCGGGGAGCCGGTCATGGTACCTGTTGCCCCGGCAATCCTCAACGCAATCCATGATGCCATAGGTGTCTGGATCACTGAGCTCCCCGCAACGCCGGATAAAGTTCTGGCAGCCCTGCAGACAAACGGTCAGGAGGAAGCCTGATGCACCCACTTGATAAAGAGCAGCTCAAGCTGCGTATCGATATGGCGGCCGGCCGGGAACTCCCTGAACTGGTACTCAGGAATTGCCGGATTGTGAATGTGTTCTCCGAGGAAATCATAAACGCCGATATTGCCATCCACGACGGCATCATTGTTGGGATCGGCAGCGACCGAGGCCGGAACGAGCGTGATCTGGCAGGTGCGTTTGTAGCCCCTGGATTGATTGACGGGCATGTTCATATCGAATCAGCGATGGTCACGCCAGGCCAGTTCGCCAAGGCCGTCATGCCTCACGGAACAACAACCATCATCGCCGATCCCCATGAAATAGCCAATGTATGCGGCCTTGATGGAATCCAATACATGCTCGACCAGAGTGCCCACATCCCACTGGACGTGTATCTGATGATGCCTTCCTGCGTACCTGCCACACCCTTCGAGAACGCCGGAGCGGTCCTGATGGCTCAGGATATGGAAAGGATGCTTCTTGACCCACGAATATTGGGACTCGGGGAATTCATGGACTATCCCGGTGTCATAAGCGCCCGGTCGGATATCCTGGACAAGATTGCTGTCGGGCATGGAAAACTGATCGACGGCCACGGACCGGCGCTGTCCGGTAAAAATCTAAACGCTTATGCGGCGGCTGGCATCCATACAGAGCATGAATGCACAACCGAAGATGAAATGCTGGAGCGGCTTCGTTTGGGAATGTACATTCAGATCCGGGAAGGGTCTGCTGCCAGGAACCTGGAGACGCTGATAAGAAAGGTGACGCCGCAGAACATGAGGCGGGTCCTGTTCTGTACGGATGACAGGCACCCTGGTGATATACTACGTGAAGGGCATATCGATAATAATGTGAGAACGGCCATCAGAAAAGGGATGGCGCCGATAACTGCCATCCGTATCGCAACGCTGAATGCGGCAGAATGCTACCGTCTTTATGATAGGGGCGCTGTCGCTCCCGGTTATCAGGCTGACCTTATCGTCTTTGATACTCTGGAGAGCTTCACGATCGATCAGGTCTTCAAGAGCGGTAAGCTGGTCGCCGAAAATGGCAAGGCGCTGTTCGATGTGGATGAAATGAGCGGGAAGAATGTCCGTAATACCGTGAACCTTCCTCCGATTGAAACTAAGAAGCTGGAGCTCAAACTGACAGCGGATATCACAAATGTGATCCGACTGCTCCCTCACAGCCTTGTGACAGAGCGTGTGATCCGAAAGGTCGAGCTGAAGGATGGTGCCTTTGTCTGCAATGAAAAGCTCGATATCCTGAAGCTAGCCGTAATCGAACGTCACAAAGCAACCGGTAACATCGGCCTGGGACTCATTGAGAATTTCCGGCTTAAAAAAGGCGCTCTGGCTTCAACCGTGGCTCATGACAGTCATAACCTGATCGTTACAGGAACCAATGATGCCGATATGCTGGTCGCCATAGCTGAAATTGAGCGGATGGGCGGGGGCCTGGCCATCGCCTGTGAAGGAACCGTAGTGAAATCCCTGCCTCTTCCCATTGCCGGGCTCATGTCGGATAAACCGCTGATAGAACTGGACGCTGAACTGAGTGACCTGATCGAAACCGCCTATGGGATGGGTGTCAACCATGCGATGGATCCGTTCATGACCCTTGCGTTCCTTGCCCTGCCCGTTATTCCGGAAATAAAGCTCACGGACATGGGTCTTTTCGATGTGACCGGATTCGATTTTTTAGGGATAAATGAAACGGAGGCTCCACAATGAAATACGCCCTGAAAGGCAATATCATTCACACCCCGGTGTTTGGAGAATATGAAATAACACCTGGCGGCTTCGCCGTCTATGAAGAAGGATTGGTTATCGGAGTCTATACTGCATTGCCTGGTGACCATCAGGATGCCGTGGTAACGGATTATGGAGATCGACTGATCATACCGGGTTTTGTTGATCTGCACATCCATGCCTCCCAGTTCGCAAACCGGGGTCTCGGCCTGGACAAGGAGCTGCTTCCATGGCTTGAGACCTATACGTTTCCAGAAGAAGCCAAGTATTCAAGCATGGATTTCGCTGAAAAGGCTTATAAGAAATTTGTGAAAGCCCTTTGGCAGCAGGGCACAACCCGATCCATCGTATTTGCAACCCTCCATAGGGAGGCCTCCGAGCTGTTGATGGACCTGATGGCCAAGGCCGGGCTGGGAGGGTACGTCGGCAAGGTGAACATGGACCGCAACTCTCCGGATTACTATATCGAATCCACCCGTGAATCGCTGGAGGAAACCGAGCGGTTCATACTGGAAACCCGGGATCGGCATCCTCTTGTGAAGCCCATCATCACTCCCCGGTTTGCTCCCACCTGCACCGCAGAACTGATGAAAGGCCTCGGGGAACTGAGTGTGAAATACTGCATCCCTGTGCAATCCCATTTGTCTGAAAACACCGGAGAGAACGCCTGGGTGAAGGAGCTGCATCCTGAAATAAAGGATTATGCCAGTGTCTACGATATCTACGGTCTGTTCGGACAGCAAAAAACCGTCATGGCCCACTGTGTTCATGTTACAGAGGATGAAATAGCACTGATGGCGAAAAATCAGGTATATGTGGCGCACTCACCTCATTCCAACAACAATCTGGGAAGTGGGATCGCACCGGTCCGCAGGATGCTTGAGGCAGGGGTTCCGGTGGGTCTTGCCAGTGATGTTTCCGGCAGCCATGAGATTTCCATGCCGCGGGTCCTTACAGTTGCGGCTCAGGTAAGCAAATTGAAATGGCTGGAATGCGGCAAGTGCTTTACACCGCTCAATACCCAGGAATTATTCTACCTGGCCACCAAGGGAGGCGGCAGCTTCTTCGGAAAAGTGGGCAGCTTCGAACCCGGTTATGCAATGGATGCCCTTATAATCGATGACGCGTCTCTGGCAGACGTAAATGAACGTACCCTGGAGGAGCGGCTTCAGCGGTATCTGTACTGCGGGGACGACCGGAACATCCATGCACGCTATGTGCAGGGAAACCAGTTGAAAGAACCCATATTCTAATGTTTGTCCACTTAAACTCATAATAAAAGCAACAAAGCCAGATCCCATTACGAAATATAAGCGATTCAGATTTCGTTTGAAGGCATTGATTCAATTCTGACAGAAATTATGCCCACCTTTCCAAGCGACCAGTTACTTAGGGCGGATGGAGAGATGGGCATCTTATTTTTGTTTTGATAACAAGTATTTGCCAGTGGGCGTGTAATCCTTAGCCATGATCATTTCAGATTCAAGCCAGCTAATATGCAAAGTGATTTTGGCGTTTTCACAAATTTACAAAATAGCTTGCAGTGAAATACGGAACTGCTTCATCTTGCGGTACAGGGTTGCGACGCTTAGACCTAACGTTTTGGCAGCCATGGTCTTGCCCTGCACACTGGTGCCGTAAAGCTGGAGTGCGTCGATGATCTGTTTTCTCATCAGCTCATCCATGGATTCAATGTGCATGGCAACGTGTTCAACCGCTGGGTTTTCATTACTGGCACTGATATTGATGTCCCGGACGCCGATATATTCCCCGCCGGCCATATTGACAGCGTATTCAACGGCATTCTGCAATTCGCGCACATTGCCTTTCCACAGGCTGTTGAGGAGAATCCTCTCAGCATCCTGAGTGAATCCTTTGATATCCCGAACTAGCTTGCGGTTGTAAAACGTCAGGAAGTGCTGCAGCAGAGGCAGTATATCGCTGGGTCTTTCCCTGAGAGGAGGAATGGTCAGTGGAATGACGTTAAGCCGGTAGAATAGATCCTCCCGAAAGTCCTTGGATTGGACAAGCGCCTCCAGATCCTTATTGGTAGCGGCAATCATCCGAACATTGATAGGGATGCTTTCGTTGCCGCCGACCCTTTCGATGCATCGTTCCTGAAGGACTCTGAGGAGTTTGGTTTGGAGCAGGAACGGCATTTCGCCTATTTCGTCCAAAAACAGCGTGCCGTCATTGGCCAGCTGGAACTTTCCTATTTTGCCGCCTTTTTTTGCACCGGTGAATGCGCCTTCCTCGTAACCGAACAGTTCGCTCTCCAGCAGGGTGTCAGGAATGGCGGCGCAGTTGACTGCAATGAAGGGCTTGCCTGAAAAACTGCTGCTGTTGTGAAGAGCCCGTGCAAAAAGCTCTTTGCCGGTACCGCTTTCCCCCTGAATCAGGACTGTTGAGTTACCACGGGCGATGATTGCGGCCTTATGTTTGACCTCGGTAATCTGGGGAGAACTGCCGATGATCGCATCAAAACCGCTGATGATGCCGCTGTCGTTGAGATCGTCCATATCCCGGTAGACGTCGCTTATTTTTTTGAGGATGAAAATTGCGCCGATACTCAGGCTCTCAAAAATAATGGATTTACTTGAAAGCAGTGCATATACAGAGTGCCCATTCCTTCTGAGAATGATTTCCTTGTTCCGAAAACTTTCATTGGCGGTAATCACGCCGTTGATATAGGATTCTTCCAGTAACTCGCTCACATTGATGCCATCTTTGGCAATTAGGGAGGGGTCGAAGAATTGAAAGACAGGGGTATTATAGTGGATGATTCGGCCGGAGTCATCTGTGGCGATGATACCGCTATCAATGGAGTCGATAATGCACGCCAGTTGTTCCTGCATACGTCTCAGTCGGATGTTCGCTTCACGTTCCATCAGCTTACTGATGAGTTGGTCTGACATCTGGCGGATAAAATCCAGGAAGTAGTCCTTTTTATCCATAAGCTTCTGCTTGGATTCAAGTGATGTTGCCAGGATGCCGATGGCTCCGATGGCCTGATCCTGATAGTTGATCGGGAGCCCAATGATAGCCTTAACATCGCAGAGAGGCCTGTTCTCACAAATTACACAGCCGGGATTGTCGTCGATGGATTTCAAGATCACCGCTTCGCGGGTATTCATGACAACATTCAGAACTGAAGAAGTCTCGATGCGCTTGCTCTCAGGATAAAGATCTGGATCGCTGTCGCCTAGCAGGAATCTGCCGGAATCGCAGATGATGACCTCCATGTCCAGAACGGAAGCAATAATTTCAGCGGTCTTCTGGACGTACTCGCTAATCTCTTGAAGCTGAATCATAGATATTCCTCCCGGCAACGGACCAGAATGAATCATGGTCCCAAATCAACTTTCAGCGTAACTTTGTATATTTTCAGCGGTCAACCCTTCAAGGCCGAGATTCTGCAGATTTCGCCCATTTGAGGTGAAGTCTTCCTTGAGCATCAGCTCGGACAGCCGTACAATAAGCTCCATGCGGTCGACCGGCACATTGACTAGTTTGCCCATAGCCACGAGTGGGACCAATCCTGTTGGTACGTCCTCATAGATGTACCGTGTCTTGAGAGTTCTTGGGCCTTGGATACCTGCGTAGGCATCCACCCTTCGGACGATGTCAGTAATGTTGTCACCCGTAGTGTGGTATTCTATTTCATATTGCTTTATAGTATCAATGAGTTCCGTGCCGTATTGCAGGCCCAGAGCTCTGCCGATGGCAACACGCTCTGAATCCATACCGATGATGAAATCCCCGATAGATTCACTGATGCCTTCATAATAATACAGGAAATCCTTGCTGGATTCAATCCAAGAGGTACTGAGAAGGGTAGGGGCAGGGTGGAAGATAGGATTTGTGTTATCCAGACTTGTTACAAGCACATTGCGCGCCATTTCGACCTCAGGGTATACCTGCTGAAGAAAGGTGCATATCCGGGGGTTCTCACTTGCAGGCAAGGTTGCAACAAGAAGTCTGTCTTTGCGACCATTGATGTGAGCGTGCCCAGTTTCAATGGCTCTACAGGCGTAAATCAAGGTATTGCTTTCAGCAATAGGAATCTTTAAGAAACATCCGTAATCGTGAAGTGCCTTTTTAAAGGCAAAGGCGCCGAATGTTGAACCTGGATGCAAGAAGACCATCTGTTTGGAAGTAAGGAAGGGCGCGCATTTTTTGGCAATGTCTCGATGATAGATAGAGGGACAGACAACCATTATCAGATCGGCTCCAGTGATGGCTTCTGATATATCCGTTGTTATAAGAGCCAATTTCCCGAATCCGGTGGTTTCCCCGGTGAGCTCTATGCACCCCAATGTGCGGAGCTTGTCGATGGTTTCCTCTACCGGATCATACAGTCGGACTTCATACCCCAGATATCCCAGGTATCCAGCAATGGACTGTCCGCCGTTGCCGGCACCGAGAACAGCATATTTAATTTTATCTGTATCCATGAGCATCAATCTCCTTTTTCAGTTAATTTGAACTGCACCCTCTGTCATAAAGCGCGTTACCTGCGCAGGTTTAACGTTACAATTCATTTATGCAAAAGCGATGCCAAAGAAAAAAACAGCTACAAAGCAGCTGTTCCAAGATAAGTGATGGGTTACACCTTATCAATATGATAAAAACCCGCGAAATCGAATTTGCAAAACGATAATAATTATTGATATGATAACTCTTCCGGTTTACCCTGGACATGCTAGAGAAGGCTTAGTCGATGTGCCAATCTTTTCCTTTGAACTGAGTGATAGACCCTGGGAGAGATAGCCCCGCGTAGCTCATTATGACGGACTCAATATAGCTTATAAACAACCGGTCAATCGGATTCAGTATTTCAGATTTTTATTCTGTGTCCTATCGAAGAGGGCGAAGTGAAATCACCTTTTTCGTGTTTATCAAATTGACTATATTTATCAAAATAAGAATTGAAAAGTCATTGATTCGGTGACAAATTTATCATTTTGACAACAATACTCCGTTTGAAACGCCAATTGACCATAAGTATTGAGCATTTTGAGTAAGGAACTCAATTGGCATAAGATTTGCTTTAAGAAAGTGTGATAGTTGCGCAACTATTAAGGACTCAGGTTAGAGGTAAGAATGACTAGCGGTATGTAATACTAGGTTTCTTCGAATGTGTAATGTTGAGCCGAAGAAAGGGAGGTGCCATGTAAATGAGCGCGAATATGGTGAAAAAAGAAAAAGAGGAAATCGGGAAATCAAAGCAGTTGAAGCACTGGGATATTCATCCCTACACGATTATTTTTGCATTGATCATTATCGCATCGATTCTGACATGGGTTATTCCGGCAGGGCAATTTGATAGGGTGGATGACCCCGTAACCGGAAGAGAAATTGTTGTGGCCGGAACATATCATGTTATTGATCAAGTACCGGTTGGTCCAATTGACATGATGCTGAACATCCAGAAAGGGATGGTTAACGCCGCAGAAATTGTATTCTTCATTATGATCATTGGCGGTGCTTTTGGAATATTCACTTCAACAGGTGCAATTGATGCACTGATGGCAAAAATCATCACACAATTTTCCGGGAAATCATACAGTCGACTTGTTTTTCCCATATTGATGCTTTTCTTCTTCTCCTGTGCAGCTTTTTTTGGAATGGGCGAAGAAGCAATGATCTTCACGCCATTTCTTGTAGCTGCATCGATAGCACTTGGTTATGATGCAGTGACGGCAGTCGCTACATTGGTGTTAAGCATAGCATTGGGGTATTCCGCTTCACTTACAAATCCTTTCAATATCGGGATCGCACAGTCAATTGCTGGGCTTCCTATGTTTTCGGGACTGTGGTATCGTGCTATAATCTTTGTTGTTATTTACGGAATCGCTGCATGGTACGTCCTGAAATATGCCAAAATGATCAAAGAAGATCCATCGAAAAGTATTGTGGCGGATTTAGATTATAGTAACGTTAAGATTCATGACGATCCATCCAAAATCGTGATGACGGGTAAACATAAAGCTGTCCTGACAACATTTGGAGGATGTTTTCTCTTTATGATATTTGCAATCATGAGATGGGCATGGTGGATTGATCAGCTTGCAGCTTTCTTTCTTGTTGTAGGTTTGCTTGTCGGAATCGTAAACAGATACAGTTTCACTAAGATAGCGGATGAATTCATCAATGGCGCTAAGACAATGATCATGGCCGCCCTGATGGTAGCTTTTGCAAGGGGAATTAAAGAAGTCCTCGTTTCTGGAATGATTCTGGATTCGGTCATCAATGGTTTAACAGTTCCGCTTGCTGGAGTGCCCAAATTTCTCGTAGGTCCGATGATGGTAATTGTTCAGAGCATTGTCAATCTGTGTATTCCGAGTTCATCTGCAATGGCAGTTGTGACGATGCCTATCATGTCGCCCCTTGCCGATGTGTTGGGGGTTCAGAGGCAGACTGCGGTTATTGCATATCAGTTTGGAGATGGAATAACCAATTTGCTGATGCCGTTTTATAACGTACTGATCATAGCACTGGGACTTGCGAATGTTCCCTTTCAAAGATGGTTCAAATGGGTTCTGCCCTTAGTAGGAATTCTGATGGTTGTCGCTATGACTATGACGGGTATAGCGGAATACATCAAAGTAGGGCCATTTTAGACAGGAGAATTGCCACAAGAAGGCAGGTTGAGGGTTCTATCTAACAGGTTATTTCTTCCTATTTAAGCCGCAATGTATGGGGAATAATGGATTACACCAGTAAAGGTCCGGCTCTCTGATGAGTGAACCGCCCCCTGTCAAGTAGACAGGTAATAAAACAAAAGATAGCATCACTG
>CAZEHS010000030.1:0-28009 GCA_964511875.1 uncultured Peptostreptococcaceae bacterium | reverse complement strand
CCTATCGGGGTATGGCTCAGCTTGGTAGAGCGCCTGCTTCGGGAGCAGGAGGCCGCAAGTTCAAATCTTGCTACTCCGACCAATAAAAAATAGCATTTGCAAAGGTTTAACGACCTTCGTGAATGCTATTTTTTAATTCCATTTTTAAAATGGTCACGGATTGGTTGCTTCTGAGCTGTTACTCACACAGATGTGCGTATATATCAGCCGTAGTTGCTTCAGATTTTCTTAAGTGGGTGCTCGTTCTACATAGGGAGATTCGCTGATAATTTACTCATATGGTTTTGACATAGGTAAAAAACAATGATAATATACCTGTATTAAGGAGGTGCTTGTCATAAACACACATCAATTACCTATATTGCCCCTGCAGATTGATCTTGAAACTAAAAACGTCATGAGGCAGTTAGCCAAGGCGTACAGAGCCCTGGCAGAATTGAAGGGGTATGCGGATACGATCCCAAATAAGCATATTCTGATCAACGCAGTGATGATTAATGAAGCAAAGGACAGCTCAGCTATCGAGAATATCATTACAACCCACGACGATTTATATAAAGCGATGAGTGAAGTCAGCGGGGCAAGTCCGGCAGCAAAAGAAGTCGCCAGCTATCGCACGGCCCTTTGGCATGGATATGAACTGACTAAAGAGCGCGGGATCCTTACGACCAACATGATTATTGAGATTCAGGGCATCATCGAAAAAAATCACGGCGGTATCCGAAAGCTTCCAGGAACGGTTCTTATGAACGAGAGCACGGGTGAAACGGTGTACACTCCGCCTTCGGGAGAACAAGAAATCAGGAATTTACTAGGCAACCTTGAAAAGTATATCAATGAAGATGCGGATGATATCGATCCGTTGATAAAACTGGCAGTTATTCACTATCAGTTTGAAAGCATTCATCCGTTCTATGATGGCAACGGGAGGACCGGCCGGATCATCAATGTGCTGTACCTAGTGCTTAAGAATCTTCTCGACAGCCCGATTCTCTATCTGAGCAGCTACATCATTCGCCATAAAGCGGATTATTACAGGCTGCTGCAGGAAATCAGGACAAAGGATAACTGGGAAGACTGGTTGATATATATCCTCACGGCCGTTGAAGATACAGCAGGAAAAACCCTGGAGCTTGTTAAGGCGATTAATGGCGAAGTTGAAGTGATGACTGCAGAAATAAAAGAAAAACTCCCTAAGATTTATACCAAGGAGTTGATTGAGCTACTATTCTATGAATTCTATACGAAGACGGAATTTATCGAGAAAGGGTTGTCCGTTTCCCGAAAAACGGCGGTGAGTTATCTGGGCCAACTTGAAAAGGAAGGTTTCTTGATTTCCGAAAAGATCGGCAGAGAACGACTCTATCAGAATAAACGATTGTATGATTTGGTCAAATTTGGGGGATGAGGACTGTCTCCATTGTGGTATACGCTTTGCCCGCACCATGCCAATGCTCTTGTCCTAATTCGGGAGCAGGAGGCCGCAAGTTCAAATCTTGCTACTCCGATCAATAAAAAGTAGCATTTGTAAAGGTTTAACGACCTTCGCAAATGCAATTTTTTATTTATGCAAAGTTCCAATTAAGAAATGATGGCTGGCCCTCGCCGATTGTTTAGGTGGGGTTATTTTATGCTTACTATTGTCAGAATTGTGTCAGGAGAGCTTTCTATAATGAATAGTAAGAAGCTAAGGAATCTTTCATTTTGGAGATATTATCAGGACTGAGCAATTTGAAATCACAATAGATTCTATAGAAGAAAAACAAACAGTCGGCACGAGATATATTCACTCAGAAGCGCCTGAAGGATTTATGTACTTGGTTGTTACATGGAACTACAAGGGCATCGCAGATCGCCCCGTAGACACCTTCCCATCACCTTCATTAAAATTTCAGGATAGAAATAGAACGGAAAGCGATCCCGATATCTGTGCCTCGGGATCTTATGCATCCGAGATTAACCTTGACCGTGAATTATTCAGCGATTTGAATCCGGGAGTACTGGAAAACGATGCTCAAGTGTTTGCGGTTTCTAAAGCACAGGTCGATGAAGGGGGATGGAGATTGCGCATCAAAGCGGATAAGGACATTTTCATCACCCTGAGGAAATAACGTCAGTGATTTTAAAAATGGCATGACAATACAAAAATCCAAAAGGAAGTGTAGCATGAATAAAACAAATGGTGTTAAAACCAACGAAAAACTGTCCATTTTAGACACATCGGATTCATACGAAATACAAAGACTCCAGGATGCATTCTCTGAAGCTTCCAGTGCAGTTTCGTCCAATGCCCTCTTTGCTTCAATTTATGACAATTCTCCGGATGTCACCGTTTTCGCACTCGACACGGAATACAGATATCTCAATTTTAATGAAAAACACCTTACGCGCATGCAGCTGATCTGGGGCAAAAAAATCACAGCGGGAGTCAGCATGTTAGAGATCATAGGAAATCTCGAAGACTGGCTGATGACAAAGACCAATTGTGACAGGGCGCTGTCAGGGGAACGATTCACCCATCTGAAGTTTTATGGGGATGAACAGCTTACGCGGATTTATTACTGGGCTCCGATCACCAGATCTAGGGGGTCCGTTATTGGCCTATCATGTTTTGCACTCAATCTCACGGATCAGATCCAAGCAAATGAGGCGTCGCTGGAACATAAATATGGAATGACGGGGAGTAAACCCAATCACGAAAAAATTTAACAAAAATGACCCTGACTCCGAGCGCCTATGATTCAGCTGACGGGATTTCCTGATTACTGGGACTGAGTTTCCGTTAATTGGGATGCACTTCGAAATCATGACCATTGATGGATATGGCTGGTATCGTTCCTTGCCCGTACACTTCTATGACTACGTCGAATTTCACGATGAGGACTTCTCTTTCATTTGCTGACGCATCGGATAGATACAACAGAGCATCATTTGTGATTTTAAACTCTTTGCATTTTGGACAAGTAATTATCAAACGGTCCAAAGCGTCATCCTTTTGCGACATTGCCTCAGACTTGCAGAGTGGACAACTGAACATCTTTTCTGTCATGGGGACTCCTCGTTGGCTGTATTGTGTTGCTGGATTGATATTACCCAAACCAAGTGAGTTGAAACGGTAAATGAATGAGTACGACGAGACGTTCATGAGGAAAAAATAATCCAAGAATCGTATCTGCGTTGTGGTATCATTAATACAAATTAATGCATTTGCATAACAACTGAATATTGGCAAACCATCTGAAAAGTTGGGACGCAAAGTTATGGGTCTACGGGTATCAATATCTATGATTGCCAAGCTGCCGGTCGTTGTTCTAAAAGATTGTATTAAATGACAGGCTACGGCCTGTTTTTATTTTTCATTAAAATGAGGGAGAGTACCTTATGCACAGACTTTGCATCAACTGCAAAAAGTTCTTTGAAACGAAGGACGTTAACGCCAGAATGTGCATTCGCTGCCATGAAGAATACATGCGAAACAGGATCATTTGCAGGGAATATATAGAACAGCATCAAGGGGCCAGTATTGCAGAGGTCAGTCGTGCAACCAGGCTGCCTATTCGCAAGGTGCGCCAACTCATTGAGGATGGTTTTATCGAATATAGGCATTGATCTGCACAGGAAAAGCAATAAGAAAAGTGATTGCTATGGCTTTCGTGCCGATGCAATCACTCTGCTTATTGTCATCCATAGTGTAAGAACAGTTCGGTCCTTACTTTTAAATAGAATGCTGTCAAAAGCTATAATCCTGTTATAGGTATAACGCCCAGCCCTTCACTCAGAATCTCCAGAAGAATATTCCGGATGTTTTCCTTATTGATCGCTCTTGACCCATTACGTACGTTCACTTGATCTGTGTCAAATGTAATTACAACATCTTCGATTATGATCTTATACATGTTGTCAATTTCTCCGGAATATACCACTTTCATTCCTTTTGCATTCTTGCTCAGATCAGCATTCAGTTCATTACTGATTTCTTCCATGCATTTAGAAATCATTTGGCGCAGTTCAAACCTTCGAATGATAAGCTGTGTAATATTTGCTACAATCATTGACATCCCTCCTAATAATCATGGTATTTCATTTATACCCTGACCAATGCGAGGCAAACAGCTGGAAGTGGCATTAGACGATCCGGGTCAATAAGCAATGTGCATCCTAGTGCATAAAAGACGATAAAGTGGGTATAAATCATTTGCATGATAATGGTTATCAATAGACGCGAACGTATAGAGTGGATCTGTTAGAAGGAGGACGTGACATGTTGAGATTCGATATATATCTTAACTTTGCCGGCAATACAGAGGAAGCTTTCAATTTTTACAAATCAGTCTTTGGCGGTGAATTCTCATCACTTCAGCGCTTCAAGGATACCCCGGAGGCAGATAAACTGTCCGCGGAGGATCAGGAGAAACTAATGCATATCGCTATGCCCATTGGGAACGGCATGACTCTTATGGCAACGGATGCATTGGAATCAATGGGATTCAAATTAATCACAGGCAACAATTATTCAATAAATATTAATGTTAACAGCAAGGATGAAGCAGATCAGATCTTTAAAAAGCTCTCTGAGGGTGGCAAGATTGAAATGCCTCTTGAAACCACCTTCTGGAATGCCTATTTCGGTACGTTCTCAGACAAGTTTGGAATCCAGTGGATGGTCAATTACGATTTGAATAAGAAGGAGTTACCTTCAGACGATCCGTATTGATCATTGATTAAGCGTTAAAAACAGGAGTCCTGGAATAAAATCCCGGGACTCCTGTTTTTTTAACGATGTACTAATCATTCTACAATAATCGTTCCTTCCATCCTGGGGTGAGGTCCGCATACATAGTTGAAAGTGCCTGCTTCAGGGAATGCCTGAGTATAGCTTTGATCCGTTCCGAATAATCCGCCATCCACACCGTTCATGAGGATGGAGTGGGAAACCGGATCCCGGTTAGTCCAAGTGACGGACTCTCCCTTCTTGATCGTAAGGGTTTTTGGTGCGAATGCAAAGTCTTTGACTTCAACAGCATTGACCATTTCACCTGGAGGAGCGATAATGACTGTCTTAGTCATTTCCTCATATGTTACAGTGTACCCTAGTGCTTCTGCCACATACCTTGCCGGTAGGAAGGTTCTGGAGTTGCGAATCAGTGGTGCTGTATCCATCATGGATGCTTTCCCATTCACACTGAGTTCCTTGCCACCAATCATCATGATCAGAGTGGTACTTCCTTTGCGAAGGGTAACTTGCTGCTTAGCGCCGTCCCATCCGATAGCATCATTCGGAACGCCCAGCGCTTGAGCCATGAATCGTACAGGTACAAAAGTACGCGAGTCTTCGATGAATGTGGATACATCCATAGTGGTTCTAACACCAGCATTTACGTATGACATTTCTCCCACTACAAATTTAACCGTATTGTGTGATGATCCCCAAACTGTCCCGCCTGGCAACAAGATCATTACCAGCATCGCCATTATCAAAATCAGTGAAGCGGATTTTCTGAGCATATGGTTTTGTTTGGATATTTGCTGCATAATCACTCGAATTCCTCCTTTGGATTAGAATTGAAAAATCACCTATCCAATGATATGTTATACCCATTTTTTCGAAATTTAAGCAGGCATCTTGCTGCAGAGTGAAAAGCGGTCTGTTTCTTTATGCTTATTTTGCATGAAAATGGGTATATATACCAAGCCATACGAAGGATTTATTCTGGTTTGAAGTCAAAATGGAGGAGGTCAATCAATGTTGAATTTTATGAATTTGTTCGGTAAATCACCAGCACGGGCGGCGGTCATGATACTGGGGTTAATTACTGTGCTGTCCACCAGCATATTTGCAGCTAACTTTTCCAGTGGGCAGGATATTGCGATTCTGGAGCCAGGGAAAACATTGGACGGACCCGGATTTTTTGGAGGCAGGATCATAAGGATTGATGGCAATGTTGAGGGTACAACCTTTGCGGCTGGTCAGGACGTAATGGTTAACGGTAATATCAATGGGGATCTGTTTGTTGCAGCACAATCCGTTAATATAAACGGAAAAGTCGAAGGCAACATCTATTCTGCCGGACAAAATCTGACCTTGATTGGACAGACCATGGGAGACGTCTTCTTAGCAGGACAAGATATCAAGGTTGACAGCAAGGCTGTGATCGAACGTGACCTGTTTGCTTCCGGATATAGAATTGTTCAGGAAGGTACTGTTCAGAGGGATTTCATCGGTGCCGGATCTGATATTTCAATCAATGGTTCGGTTGGCAGGAATACGGATTTGGATGCTTTAAATGTTGGAATTCAAGATAAAGCCCTTTTAAGCGGTGACCTCGCGTATAGAAGTGAAATTCAGGCCAATGTCGCTCCAGGATCAACTATAACCGGAAAGACAGATTGGACAAAAGTTGACCGCACACCTTCAAATCGACCAAACAGGCCTTTTAAAACTTTAACCGGCAAGTTCATCAGCATAACGGGCGCCCTGCTGGTATGGTTCGTTATTAGTGTATGGAAACCTGAATTTTGGAAAAAGACATCGGAACTCATTTCAAAACAGCCCTTAAAGACACTAGGGACAGGTGCAATTGCACTCATTGTGACACCTGTGATGATTATTCTGGTTATGATCACGGTCATAGGAATTCCTTTAGGAGTTTTAGCGGGATTGGCATATTCTGTTTCCTTGTATCTCTCCAAAATCGTCGCAGCTGTCCTTATAGGTTCGTTATTGGCGGGACAATTCGGATGGCCTGAAATGCACAAAGGAGTATGGCTGGTGCTTTTGGGATTGGTAATCATTACTGCTTTAGGGATGATCCCATATTTGGATTTCTTAGTCTGGCTTACCGTCTCATTCGCCGGGCTTGGAGCGATTATTGTTTCGAATTACCGAACCCAGGAATCGATTCATGAATAAATGAAGCGCGGCGATCTCTCCCTTGGGATATTGTGGTTAATCACATTGAAGGGAGAGATTGCCGCGTCGACTGACGCCTCCTGGCAAAGACAAGCTTGATGCTTCTTTTCAAGACTTTTAAGACAGCCTTACATTTTGCTTTTTTTTTTTGGAACTGATTTCATATGTCCAGGTGATATACTGTCTTTAACCGTATCGATACCATCGGGGCATTCATCCCTTGTGGAGTTGGATAACATGGCAGGAGGATGTTCATGGCACCTGGAAAATACAGCGGCAGACTTTCTATGATCATCATAATCAGCATGATCATAGGGCTTTTCAGCTTTACCGGGACAGTATCCAGCGCTGGGGTTCAACCCAAGGAAATCACCATTGCCTGCAGTCAGGATAATTATCCCTTTCATTTTGCCGGTGAAGATGGAAAAGCGGCCGGCATCACCATTGATTTTTGGAATCTATGGTCAAAAAAAACCGGAATCAAAGTGAATTATCTGATCAGCGACTGGGAGACCACACTTAGGAACATGAAGGATCAGAAAGCGGATATCCATGCAGGGTGCTTTTATACGAATGAGCGTGATACCTATATGGAATATGGCTTCCCGATCGTTGAAGCAGAAACACACATCTTCTACAGTTCTAATCTGAAAAATATCAGAGCGCTGGGTGATCTCAGACCATTTACAATCGGATTGATAAGGGATGATTATTCGGAGACCTACGTGCGCGCCACGATGGTTGATCCATCCATTCGGATGTTCGACTCCTATGAGGAGATCATTGCAGCAGCGATGGATGGGTCAATCCAAGTCTTTGTAGCAGATACTCTGACAGCGCTTTCGGTGATGGAAAAAACCATGCCCAAGGGATTATTTACATATAATGCTGATCAACCTCTGTACACCAACTACTTTTATGCAGCAGCCCAGGAGGGCAAGGCGGATTTGGTGAATCGGATCAACGCAGGGATGGGAAGTATCACTCAGGATGAACGTGCAGCCATCCTGGACAGGTGGTTTCCCCGCAACGGAGGAGGAATGAGCAGCGTAAAGGTTGCGATAAGTACGGATTATCCTCCGTTTGCTTTTCTCGACGGTAATGAGAAGCCGCAAGGATTCTTGGTGGATATGTGGCGTTTGTGGGGGAAAAAGACCTCCACGGACATACAATTTGTCACAGGCTCATGGGCAAATGCAGTGATGGATGTCACAAACGGCACGGCTGACATTCATTCCGGTCTGTTTTATACGGATGAACGCAGTAAAGCGATGAATTTCTCCAGGATGTTCTATGAGGTGGACTCAAAGATTTTCATTAATGCCAAGCAAAGAAGCTTCAAAAGCGCCAATGATCTGAAAGGAAAACTGATCGGTGCAAAAAAAGGTTCCTATCAGGAAGCTTATATGAAGGAGCGTTATCCCAATCTAACGGTTGTCGGGTTTGATTACTCCACGAGCATGGTAGAAGCCGCTGATTATGGATTGATTGATGGATTCATTGAGGAATCCGTTGCATTGAAAGGGAGTTATCAGGTATCCGGAAAAGAATTCAATGATGTGGCGCTACCTGATGTGAGTTTTAAGAGAGATATGCTGGCTGGTATCACAAAAAGCAAACCGGAGCTTCTTGAGAAGGTAAATGCAGGAATAAAGAAGATCACTCAGGAAGAGTGGCAGAGCCTTGAGGAAAAATGGATAAAGGATCCTTCGGACAGGATTTTTAAGGAACCGGTGGATCTGAAGCTGACAGATACCGAGAAAGCATGGATCATCAATCATCCAGTGCTGAGAATCGGTGCAGATAAACATCAGAATCCTCTCGAGTATCAGCAAGGTGGTCTGCCCAAAGGGATTTCAATAGAATACGCGCAGTATATTTTAGAAAGGATTGGGATCAAGCCAGAAATCAGGCAGATGGAATGGCCGGATATACTGAATGGCATCAGGACCGGAGAGAATCTGGATGTGTCCTTCAATATTCAAAAAACGGATGAGCGATCTGAGTATCTGACTTTCAGTCGCCCTTACCTGAACATTCCTCAGATGATAGCCACGAGATTGGACAAAAAAATGATCAACAGCTTTTCAGAGCTCAAGGGACTCACTGTTGCGGTTGAAAGAGGCTATTACAAGATCGGGCATTTCAAGAAGGATAAAAGCATTGAACTTCTGATGGTTGACAGCCCTCAGGAAGCATTGCTTGCAGTGTCATCAGGGCGTGCTGATGCCTACATCGGCGATAACCTCACTGTTACATACACCATCAACTCCAATTCACTGAAGAATCTGCGAGTCAGCGAGTATAAGGATATGGGCACTTATGATGTGTCCATCGGATTCCGAAAAGAACTGGCTCCCTTGGCATCCATCATTAACAAGGTGCTTGACGCGATGACTGAGTCAGAAAAGAAGGACATTCTCACAAAGTATACCGGCCTGACAGAAGAAGGGGCCATATTTCTCAGTGATTCGGAAAAAGAATGGCTTCGCAACCATAACAAAGTTCGGGCAGGAATGCAGACAGGGTGGGCGCCGATTGAATTCCAGAATGAGCTTAATGAAATGGCAGGCGTATCGACTGATTATAGTTCGCTTGTTGAAAGAATGCTGAGTGTACAGCTTATTCCGGTTACATCCTCCACATACAGTGAGCTTGTCGGCATGATGATGTCCGGGAAAATTGATATACTCACAGCGGCAGTGAAGTCCCCTTACAAATCCAAATATATGAATTTTTCAAAGCCATATCTGATATCACCGATGACCTTGATCACCCTTGACGAATCGCCTTTTGTCGGAGGAATGAATAACATATCCGACGAACGGGTCGGCGTGATTCAGGAAGGGTTTGCGGAGGATATGCTGAAAATTCATTATGCCAACGTTGTTTATCAGAGCTATCCGGACGAGAACCATCTTTATCAAGCCCTCTCGGATGGTGAGGTGGATTTGATCCTGGACAGCATGGTGAGTATCGATTATATGAGTCGTCTGAAAGGAATCAGCAATCTGCGGGTTTCGAACATCACAGAATACAATTACGAGATATGCATAGGGATACGCAGGGATTTGCAAACCATGCTGTCCCTGGTCAATAAGGTTTTCGACAGTGTCACGATCTTGGAAAAAGACTCATCTGAAAAATACTGGCTCGGAAAGCTTCCTCCAGACAGGCAATTTTGGGAACGCTATCAAAATCTGATAAAAAGCATAACGGGTGTCATCGTACTGATTGTCGGCCTTATTGTATTCTGGAACCGTAAGCTTCAGGCGGAAATCAACGAACGTAAACTGGTTGAGATTGAACTGAAGGGCGCAAAGGAAGCCGCCGATGTGGCAAGCCGCTCAAAAACAGAATTTCTGGCTAACATGTCACATGAAATAAGAACCCCAATGAACGCAGTCATCGGAATGGCCACCCTGATGAACCGGACAGATCTCAGCCTTAAGCAGCGGGACTATCTGACTAAAATCAGTCAGGCGACCTATAATCTTTTGAATATCATCAACGGCATCCTGGATTTTTCCAAGATTGAGGCCGGCAAAATGGATCTTGAAGAAGTTGAATTCGAACTTGATGCTGTATTGGAACATGTGGCCAGCATAATAGGGATACGGGCAAAGGATAAGAACATCGAACTGATAATCAGCAAGGATGGCGGCATCCCTCTGCGAATGGTGGGAGATCCTCTTCGTTTGGAACAGGTACTGATCAATCTGGCGAGTAACGCCATCAAATTCACTCATGATGGGGAAGTTGAAATCAAAATAGGTAGCACAAGATGGGATAATGGACAGGTGACACTCGTATTCAGCGTCCGCGATACAGGGATCGGAATGGAGGAGGACCAGATATCCCGACTATTCAAGCCATTTACACAGTCGGACTCATCAACCACACGAAGGTTCGGCGGAACTGGTCTGGGATTAAGCATTTCGAAAAAACTGGTCGAACTTATGGGAGGGAGGATCTGGGCTACCTGTCAGTTGGGGATCGGATGCATTTTCAACTTTGAAATCACGCTCCGTTATGTTCAGGGTTCAGATCCGATTTATGCTGTTCAAAGCGGTGATTTAGGTAACCTTCGCGTCATGGTGGTGGAGGATAATCCTTCAGCCCGAGAGGTCATGGAGGGGTATCTGAACGATTTCAACTTTCGGCCGAGCAGTTTTGAATCAGGTGAGGCTGCGTTGGAATCATTTAAAACCCAGGATTATGATTTGGTGCTGATGGACTGGAAATTGCAAGGCGTTGACGGGCTTCAGACATCCAGAATGATACAGGCACTGAACCTGGCTCATCAACCCAAAATCATCATGGTTACCGCGTACGGGGATGAGGATCTGATGGATGAGTTGAAGGGCGAAGGGTTGGATGGTGTTTTGCTAAAGCCCATAAACGAATCCGTCCTGTTCAATGCGATCCATAATATCTTCTCTGAAGAGGCTGATCATGAGAAATGGTCCGTGCCGCTGCGCTTACAGCTGAATGAAAGCTTCCTGGAAGGCCAAACGATCCTGGTGGTTGAAGACAATGTACTGAACCAGCAGCTAGCCAGGGAACTCTTGGAAAGCGCCGGCGCAAAGGTGGGTATAGCGGGAAATGGTCAGGCGGCGCTGGATCATCTTCTGAAAACGGAGGAAGGCTACAACCTGATATTCATGGATCTTCAGATGCCGGAAATGGATGGTTTCGAATCAACCTTAAGGGTACGTGAACTGGAACGTTGGAGTGATACGCCCATAATCGCGATGACCGCCGATGTGCTTTCGGGGATTTATGAAAGCTGCATCAATAGCGGTATGAACGATTACATCTCCAAGCCCATCAACGTCGAGGAACTCTATGATAAACTGGCTAACTGGCTTGAGATAAAGGAATCATATTACAAGCCGGCCTTGCAGGACAAAGAACCGCGACTGAGTATGGACATAGAGGATTTGGATACCGAAAGCGCCATCAATAAATTGGGTGGCAGTATTGAACTTTACAAACGGGTAATCGAGCGATTCATTGAATCATATGACAATTTTGATTCGGATATTCTTAGGTTCCGTCGTATAGAATTCAAGGAGGATGCACTCCGATACTTCCACACACTTAAGGGTCATGGGGGGAATATCGGCAGCGGCATCATAGCCGAAGAAGCTGAAATGGCCGAGAGATTCCTTGAAAACAGCGAGAATGAAGAATTCAAGGGGGTAATAGATTCACTCGGAAGACATATCAGAAAATTAGTGAACGAATTGAAAAAAACACGAAATGAATCGATACATCCTATGAAACAGACAAATCCTTGGATTTTAGAGGACCTTGTCGAACATCTGGAGACTTTGGTTCAAAAGATAAAAGCCAGGAAACCAGCTGAAATCAAGGAAGGTATAACTGGATTGTTTGAAAAAAGATTACCTGAAGAATCGGTTGACGCCTGTAAAACGATTAAGAAGCTATGTGACCGCTATAAATATAAGGAGGCGACTTCAGTGATCGAAGGATTGACGGAGTCCCTGAAAATCAGTTGAACGAAAAAAGCGGAGCCGAATTCGGCTCCGCTTTTTGTCGGAAGTGTTCTTTCTATCATAGCGTTCTCTCGGTTTTCATGTATTTGTTCCTGATCAGCATGAATGCCTCTTCGCATCTTAAAAAAGCCTGAACAATCTGCTCATCAAAATGCTTTCCGCTTCCTTCAATGATTATTCCGCGTGCCTTTTCGTGTGAAAAGATGCTCTTGTAGGGTCGTTCAGTAACCAGGGCATCATATACATCCACGAGTGCCATCAAGCGGCCGGAAAGCGGAATGTTTTCGCCCGACAATTGATTAGGATATCCGGTTCCGTCCCATTTTTCGTGATGGGTGTATGCGATCTCTTTAGCCATTGTCAGAAAAGAGGTAACACCCAACTCCCTTTCCGCGCTTTCCAAGGTATTCATCCCATGCCAGGCGTGCAGCTTCATCTGATCGAATTCTGCTGGTGTCAGCTTTCCGGGTTTTAGAAGGATATGGTCAGGCACCCCGACTTTTCCGATATCATGGAGTGGAGCTGAGTCAAAAAGCATGTTTATATAGTCGTCGGTCAGGATATCCATATGACAGCCTAAATCCCTGAGTGCTGCAGCAAGTGCCCTTATGTAGTGTTGGGTTCGTTTGATATGCTCCCCGGTTTCAGGATCACGGGTTTCAGCCAGTGCAGCAAGAGTGTAGATTGTGGCAGCCTGCGTTTTGTAGAGCTGTTCTGTTCGTGATTTGACCATCTGCTCCAAATTGTGATTCTGAATGGTCAGGAGCTTCCTTGCAAATACCAGCTCCAGGTGATTCTTAACCCGGGCCTTCAGTTCTACTGTCTCAAAAGGCTTGGTTAGATAGTCTATAGCCCCCATCTCGAATGCCATGGTCTTGTCTGTAATGTCATTCATGGCTGTGAGAAAAATGATTGGGATTTCGGCAGTCCGTACACTTCCCTTTAAACGCTGGCATACCTCGTACCCGGACATCCCAGGCATCAGTACATCCATCAGGATCAGATCAGGGATGTCGTGTTCAATCGCTTCAAGGGCATCCATACCGTCAGTTGCGATAGAAATCTCGTATTGTCCATCGAATGCTTCGATGATGATATCAATATTGATCGCACAGTCTTCAACGACAAGAATCCGGGCATTGGTGATATATGACATGCTGCCTCCCTATTACAAAATATTGCGTGTTGTTCAGATTCTTGCCCTGGATGTCCGGCACGTCATTGTGTGATCTCCAGTCTGTTACCGTCAGGATCCAGGATACAGCTTTCATAATACCCGTCTCCAGTATAACGGGGTTCGCTGACAATCGCAAATCCATCTTTCCTAAGTTCATGAGTAAGCCTGTTCACTTTTTCTATACTGCCAACCGAAATGGCAATGTGTATCAAACCCGTATATTGATCATATGTGTCATTTTCATTCTCAGGAATGCCTGGCATCTGCATCAGTTCAAGCCTTGCTCCAGAATCAAATGATATGAAATAGGATTCAAAGGATTTTAAGGGGTTAGAGTATTTTACTCCGGCGATTCCGCCAAAGTATTTGGTATAGAAGGATTTCAAGTCTTCAAGATTTCTGGTCCATATCGCTACATGTTCAATTTTCATGATCATCGCATCCTTTCTATCACTGATTCGTAAAATTACCTGTGTTGCTAGTATTTTCTCATAAAACTTTGTATTTTATAAGATGCATTTACGAATGCCAGTAGGATGATTATCTGAATTCCTACTTTACATGTCAGTTTTAGGTATGGTGAATCATTTGATTAACAGATGCATGTGCTATAATGATTGTAACGCTAGCGCCGCTGTTTTAAAGGCCTATACCTGCTTTTAGGAGTATACAATGGGAAAAATATTGATTGTTGAAGACAACGAAATCATATGTGACTGTTTAAGGAATTTAGTAAAGAGTGTAGATGCATCGCAAGAAGTTTATAGTACCGGTTATGCGGAGATTGCCTTGAATTACGCGGAGAGTAATATCATCGATATATTCCTTCTCGATATTGAGCTTCTTGATTATTCTGGAACGGAACTGGCTGAAAAGTTACGGCGTATCGAAATGTACAAGATGACCCCGATCATTTTTGTCACAAGCGATTCAAAACTGGAATTGGAAGCATTCAGAAATGCACAGTGCTACAGATTCATCACCAAGCCCTTCAAATCAGAAGAAGTTAAAGATGTTCTAAGAACGGTCATACAGCATGGCGTAAAAAAGAGCATTACAGAGGATAAATTACTTCTGAAACAAAAGGGTTATACGATTTCGATTTATCAGAAGGATGTCCTGTACTTCGAGGCAAGAAACCGAAAATTATTGGCTATGACAAGATACGAAGAGATCGAAATTTCAAAACATACCCTGACCGGTCTGATAGAGGTCCTGAACCAAGATTTTTTCCGATGTCATAAAGGCTTCATCATCAATTCAAGCTGGATTCACAGCGTTGATAAATCGAATCAACTCATTATTCTTAAGGAAAATCGAGGTACTGTTCCATATGGCGATATGTATAGAGGACGATTGGCAGGTGAGTGGATATGAGTTTTCCTTTTTTTGAAACGTTTGTTCTATCCTTGTTTGACACTCTTCAATATTATGTAATAACAAACAAACTCAATAATGGTAAATTGACATTCAAATCATGGCACTTTATAGTGGTGTTTTTATGTGCTATTTGTACAGCGTTATTGTCATTTAAAGTTGAAGGTGCATACGCATATTATGTGAATTCGTTGATATTAATGGCGTTGAGCTTTTTTCTTTATAAAAGAAGCGGATTTCAGTTGATGTATTTGCATATTTTAGGTACGATCATTGTGCTAATTGTTCAACTTGCTCTATTATTCCCAATATATGCTGTCATGGGAAAAATAGAATACACATTTGGACTTGGACTTTTTGCACAAATAACTGCATTGATTATTAGCGTATTCACTGCGAAGATACTTCCAATTCATTATATGTATAGGTATGTTGAGACAAAGAATAACGTGTTCAGAGTTGTTACTCTTAACGTGTTTATTCTCTTGACGTTTTTTGTAATATACTGGTATAGCGACTTTGGAAGTGTTATAGAAAATTTAATTCTGATTGCTGTTTTGGTTGTGATCATTTTACTTATAAACTTAATTTTTTTAAGGGAAGGCTTGAAGAATCATATTATAGAGGAACAGAATCGCGCATATGAATGTTATTTGCCAATTGTTAATGAGCTAATGGATGAAATCAGAATTAAACAGCACGATTTTGATAATCATATCACTGCTTTGAAGGGTGTACTGGAACAACGGAAAGAGGCTGAAACTGCGATTGAAAGAGTTGAAGATTATATTCAAGAAATAGAGACGTCGTTCCAGAATATTGATCTTCTTAAGATGAAGAACCGAATAATTGCAGGTTTCTTATACAGTAAAAAGAAGCAGTCTCTTGAAGCTGATATTGAACTGATTATAACAATTGATGACTATCAGTTGGAGACAGAATTGAAGGATTATGAATTGTTGGATATATTGAGTATCCTGATTGATAATGCCTTCGAAACCGGAATTCCTGACAATGTAATACAGGTTCATTTTTACAAACAAAAAAACAAGAGTGTTATTGAAGTAGCCAATAAACACTCTTACATACCAACAATAGATATTAACGAATTTTTTACCAAGGGTTACTCAACTAAGAGTAAAGTTAAGCGAGGGCTAGGACTGTATAAACTAAAACAGTTAGTAGCAAATTATCGCGGTGATATAGAAGTCGTTAACAGCGATAGAGGAGAAAATTTTATCGTTTTCAAGGTATCCATTCCATGAGTATTACTTTTTCAAACATTCAGGGCATTCTGGCTCTCCCCAGAGAAATATACATCCATTTTGTTGAACCATAGCTGGAGCTAGAAGGATTAAAAAACTTGCGAATGTACTGATCAAACTAAAATTGAATTTTTTTTTCACGATTTTCCACCTCCTTTGCAATCATCAATTGAATACATTGTAAAAAGATAACCCAAATTGAGATCACAAAATATGGGTTATTTTTTGTCGCCATAAAACCGATTAAATGGAATGATACAGAAATGCAACCTATTATCTTAAATTGAAGACGCTTTTTGGCACTGTAAGTCGGTCTGCTTTTAGAGGTAATGGGAGAAATTAATGCAATGATCAACAAACTCACAATCCCAATTATAAATAAAGTTGATTGAGAGAGAAGATAATTATTGGCGAGATAAATAGTTAAAGAGAAGAATGAAAATGAAAATAAGAGACAACGGAGATATGTCTTGAAGTGAAGACCGCCGGTGTTGATCCTTATTATTGAAAGGGACGTTATTGCCATAAAAAAGTCCATGACATGGTTAAACAAAAGGAAAACGAGAAACATAAGAACAAGTTTTGATGAATCTCCGATTATCACCCTAAGCGAGTACAGAAGCTTCGCCTGGTCATCATCGATCAAGTTAAGGTCTTTCGATATATAGTTCATAATCATCGTGTCAATCGATAGTTTCACTATGCATCACCACCTCAAATATAAGTGGGCACACAGGCCAAGTCAATGGTATTGGGATGAAACGGCATCAAGAGTGTATGAAACGGTTTGCGCACTCTTAAGGGGGTTATGGACACCATATATTGTAGTTTTAAATCACCGTGCTAACATTAAAGAAAAAGGATTGTTGCAGTTTTCTGATTGCAGCTGTGCTCACAAGACACTAAGACATCTGGTGATGGTCTCGATATAGATTTTTGACTAATATAACCATTACAACATCAGGAAAGCGGGTGCTTCTATGGACAGTATATGCAAGGATTCCATCTATGAGCTGCCATTGGAAAGTGACAGTCTGAGTATCTATGAAAAATACGAATTGATTCTGGGTTCGTTCAATCATGCAAAGGGATTCAGCAAGCTCGAAATGATAGGAAAATTCTTCAATGACATATTAGAACTTATTCCTGAAGCTGAGAACACTTCATATTATGAACTTGAAGGATCGAGTTATCTTCATGTCTGCTCAAAAGGCTATGAGGAATCTCAATTGTCGAAGATGCCTGATCGAATAGAAGAAATCATGACCGGGTACGAAGTTGTAATGACAGGCAATGATAAGAGGCAGATAAGAAATAAAGCGCAAAGCTATAATCGAACTGAATGCGGTGCACCTGAAATACTCACATCACGAGCAAAGCATGAAAACCATACAACTCTCTATGCGCCCATCAATGCATATGAATCGAATATTGGCGTGCTGTGTATTGACAGCTATAAAGGGTGTTCGTTTTCCGCATTATCTAAAAAAACACTCAAATATTATGCTCAATTCTTGTCCTGTCAACTGGAGCATATGATCAATCAGGATCGTGTTGGGCAGGTTCATGTTGAACTTATTCAAGCGCTGATCTCATCAATCGAGGTCAATGATCCATACACAGAAGGCCATGGCAAAAGGGTTGGATATTACGCCAAACGACTGGGCGATTTCCTGGGGCTTTCAAGATCTTCAGTATCTGAACTGGAGACGGCTGGATTACTTCATGATATAGGTAAGATAGGGATACCCACAGATATACTCAATAAAAAGGGCAAGCTTCTTTTGGATGAATATATGATTGTCCAAAAACATCCTGCAAATACGAAGAAAATCCTCGAAAAAATCCAAGGACTGAGTAAAATCAGTGAGTACACCTATTGTCATCATGAACAATTCGATGGAAGCGGATATCCGCGAGGTTTGAAAGGTGAGGAAATCCCTTACGAAGGCCGTATTCTTTCTGTTGCAGACGCGTTTGATGCCATGACATCACATAGGGCCTATAGGGAAGCAATGACAGCATCAGAAGCTGCTGAATTCATTTTAAGTCAGTCGGGTAAGCAATTTGATCCCGAATTATCAACAGTCGCAGCCATGCTGCTTCCGATTCTCCACCATATGCTCACTCATGGCGAAGTGGAAGAGATGTGTTTTGATTTGGATATATATGAAAGAATAACGTCCCTTTAAGCAAGGCAGCATCATGGATAAGCCTATGCGCTGAAAAAACGGCCGCAACCCGATTATAGTCGAGATGCGGCCGTTCTCTATTCAGAACCCCTTCTGGTTCTTTTCAGACTGCGGGCAACCTTATTACCTGCCAGGCAAAAAGCATGGATAAGGGCTATATAAAGAAGAAAGTACCCGAGCATTCGGGGCTCGCTGAAGGAAAACAGAACCAGTATCAGCATTCCAGGGGCGCTAATGATGAAGCTCCATTTCCATGTACTGAAACTGCTGAAAAAAGCAAGTATTCCAGCGGAAACAAAATAAATCAAAAGAATAACGGCTATCATGATCAGACGTTCCACTAATGCGCCATCAGTAAATACAGAGGAGAATACTCCGAAGAATCCGAGTAGATGCCCCCATAGAACAGCAAGGATCATGCCTGCTATTTTTTTCATTCCCATCACCTCGATTGACGATCAGGCCTTATTGAACCATTGCCGGGATTGTTTGAAAGTTTTCCTCGCCTCTGTCCATTCCTCGAATCGTAATTGAAAAAGAGGTCGTGTCATTTTTCAGATCGAGGTAATATGACTGTGTTAAAGTATTTGAAAACTCTTTCATGATTTTAATCTTAGGCCTTAAGCAACATTCCTCATAGTTTTCGACAACGAAGCCTTCTTTGCCGTCGGATAGATATACGTATGTTCCGATCGGATAGGGAGCGATTTTTTGCGCGAATATCTTAACCAGATCATGATCGAATTGTACGTCGCCGTTTCCCATGATGAACTCCATGGCTTCGGACGGCAGCAGTCCCTTTCTATAGGGTCTGTCAGATGTTAAAGCATCATAAACATCTGTCAATGCGATGATCCTTCCAAAAAGTGATATGTCCTTGCCGGATATGCCTAGAGGATAACCCAGGCCGTTAAACTTTTCATGGTGCTGAAGTACGCCCACGTATGATTTTGCGGATAAGGAGAGGACATCTTTGAGATGCTTATAACCGTTCAAAGAATGGTTTTTAACCTCATCGAATTCAGCATCAGTCAATGGGCCGTTCTTATTCAGGATATCCTTTGAGATGAAAACTTTTCCGATGTCATGAAACAGAGCTGCCATGCCAAGATCCAGCATTGCCTGTTTGTTCAGCTCCAGAGCGAATCCAAGCACCAGTGAGAGGACGGTTACATTTGTTGAGTGGAAAAAAGTGTAGTCATCGAAAATCTTAATATCAATCATGTTTACCATGATGTTCTTATGGTCAGATATTTCATTGAAAATGCTTTCAACCAGGCCTTGCATGGTCTGCATATCACGAATTTTTGCAGCGGGGTTATTCGTATTCTTCTCGATTTGGATGAACATGTTTTTTAGAGCGTTCACCGTCTTGTTCTTCAGCTCAGAGCTGATGATTTCGTGGATCTCGATGTCCCTGGATGCATCATCATTGATGTAAGCCCCGTTATAACCATACGATTTGATTTTTTCAATATATGAATCCTTAATGACGATTCCCTCACGAAGAAGAAGTTCGCCGCTAGATCCGTATAATGTTTGTCCCAGTACCATACCTTCTCGAATGCAGTTTGTAGGAACAAATCTCATAGTTTATTGTACTCCGTTCTGTCAGTGTGTGGAAAATCATATAAGCAACATTGCCATATCCATTAAAGCTAAACAATCCGGCGAATTAAGAGGTGTCTTGGTGATATGAGCAGACTATGATAATATATGATTTGTCGACTTGAAATAATGAAAAAGAAATGGAGAGTACTAAATGTCAAATTTGCCTAATTGTCCAGAATGTAATTCGGAATACACATACGAAAACGGAAGCCTCTTGGTTTGTCCGGAATGTGCTCACGAGTGGTCTTCAGTACTTGAGACTGAAAATGACGAGAGTAAAAAGACTATAAAGGATGCGAACGGAAATATCCTCAGTGATGGAGATTCCGTAACCATTATCAAAGACCTTAAAGTAAAAGGCAGTTCCTCGGTTCTTAAAATCGGCACAAAAGTTAAGAGCATACGTTTGGTTGATGGAGATCATGATATTGATTGTAAAATCGAGGGATTTGGGGCCATGCAGTTAAAATCGGAATTTGTAAAAAAGATATGACATCACCTTTGCTTTGTGGAAATAGCGATGAATTCTGTAATCATAGACTCCTGCTGAATATTAGCGGGGGTCTTGTGATTTTTTGACTATCTTTGAGGTATGGAATGCGACTTATTCCTACGACGCCTTATGACCGGCATAATGACAGCGTAAAGGATTAATGTAATCCCAGCGCTTGGAAGCCACGAAAAATGAGCCGGAACGACAGCCATGGTCAACGTCATGAAGAGGCCTGAACCGGTAATTAAAAGACCGATGGCTGTACTGATCATCGGAAGAGGGTCGGAATCTTCGCCTACCAGTTGTGGTTTTACCATGCCAAGGGTGTAGTAACGGAGCAGCCCATACAGAATCAAACCGTTCAGAATTCCGTTCAGAGGAAGTGGCAGCAGACTCAGACTCATCAGAATGAACCAGGCAGCAAATGCTGCCGGTGTGAATTTTCAGAGGGGGTTGAAGGTTTTCATCTGTGATGGCCTCCTTTGGTCAGTCGGCTTGCTGTGATTCTATCTATATTATACTCCTTAATCCTATCCGATTTCTCCTCTTTCCTTTAATGCCGGCATATCCAGAATCCGAATCCTGCGATTTTCAAGAAGGGCGATGATCCCTTCCGATGAGAGCTGGCTCAGCTTTCTGCTTACAGTTTCACGGGTCAAGCCGATTGCGGCAGCGATTTCCTCTCGGGATAACGGGAGCGTGAATTCCTGTAAATCAGCATCGGATGTTTTGATTTTATCCGCCATCGCCAAAAGAAATACGGCGAGGCGTGCATCGGCATCTTTGATTGTTAGGGTCTGAATAAGGGATTCAAGAACATTTATACGGTCATGGGCATAGGCAAGCATCTTCAAGCTGATATCCGGAGTGCGACGGATCAATGAATCAAAATCAGATTTGCGGATTATGCACAGATGGGTATTCTCAAGGGAAGTAATGGAGAAAGTGGAGGTTCCGATCTTAAGAAGATTAAGGTCTCCGATAAAATCACCTTCCTGCAGAATATATAGGATCTGTTCCTTGCCATCCCGTGTTTCCGAATGCACCTTCAGGCTGCCTCGATTAACAATGATCAGTGAATCTGAAGGGTCTCCCTCCCGAATGACAACTTCACCCTTATGGACATGCTTTCTTAGTATAAGGTCGAGAACGCCAAAGAGCTCTTCTTCGGATAAAGTGTTGAAAAGTGAAACCTTACGTGCACATACTTCATGTCCGCATCGGCTGCAGGGGTTAATCTGGGGTAAGATTTTCATCCATTCATCTCCTTCGGTATCGTGTCACTTCCAATGATACCGTAAGTGTGATTCAAATCACATACTATCTTCTTACGAAGCGGTAGAATACAGATATGAACACAACTAAATCACTTTTATGAGAGAGGATGAATCCTATGAAACCATTATTCAGCTTAAATGATCCAGTCGGCAAAATAGTCGCCGAATTTCCCGGAGCTTCCGGAATCCTATCGCAATACCATGTTGACTTCTGCTGTGGAGGCGAGCGATCTTTAGAAATAGCCGCCGGCGATGGCAGCAAGGATCCTCAGGCTTTGCTTGCGGAACTGAATGATGCTTGGCAGACATTCAGCATCGAAACCTCCCAATATGAAGATTGGGTACGTGTTTCACCGGAAAAACTTATCAGGCACATCGTGGATACGCATCACCTTTACTTGAGAAAAACCATGCCGCTTATTGGCGAATTATTGTTCAAAGTCCTTCAGGTCCATAGTGTCAATCATCCTGAGCTCTTCAAGGTTCATAGGATATTCGGAATCTTAAGAAGGGATCTGGAGGCTCATCTGGTTAAGGAAGAAACAGTTTTGTTTCCTGCCATCAATTCAGGGGTAAATACAGAGCGGATCATAGAAGAACTTGAAGGGGAGCATATAGGCGCAGGAGATGCTCTGAAACTACTCCGTGAAATCACGGATCATTACACGGCTCCGAAGGACGCGTGCCCGAGTTTCCGGGAAGTTTACAGGCTGCTGCAATCCCTCGAACAAGACCTTTTCATCCATGTGCATCTGGAGAATAACATCCTGTTCAAAGGACAGGCAATTTAAGCTGACAAGGAGGTAAATTCATGGGTTACAAAATTACAGATACTGTCTCATGGGTTGGCAAGATCGACTGGGAGTTAAAAAAATTTCACGGCGAGGAGTATTCCACCCATAGGGGAAGCTCCTACAATTCCTATCTTATCCGGGATGAAAAGACAGCGCTCATTGATACGGTATGGCTGCCGTATGATAAGGAATTCGTCAATGATCTGAAAAAGGAAATAGATTTGAAGTCCATAGATTTTGTCATTGCAAACCATGCAGAAATCGATCACAGTGGTGCTTTGCCTGCTCTGATGGCGGAAATTCCCGGAGTGCCGATCTACTGTACTAAGAATGGCATCAAATCATTGAAAGGGCATCATCATCAGGACTGGAACTTTATCGAGGTGAAGACTGGTGACACTTTGGATTTAGGTAAAGGGAAGCTGGTATTCATCGAGGCTCCTATGCTGCACTGGCCGGATACGATGTTTGAATACTATACTTCAGAGAATATCCTTTTCAGTAATGATGCTTTCGGCCAGCACTACGCCTCGGAACTGATGTTCAATGACCGTGTGGACCAGGGGGAGCTGTACCAGGAAGCTCTGAAATACTATGCCAATATTCTCACTCCATTCAGTGTCCCGGTGACAAAAAAAATCGACCAGATTCTCGGATTGAATCTGCCGGTGGATATGATCTGCCCATCACATGGAATCATCTGGAGGGATAATCCCACTCAGATTGTGCACAAATACCTTGAATGGGCTAATGCCTATCAGGAAAACCAGGTAACGCTTGTGTATGACACCATGTGGGAAGGCACGAGGCGCATGGCTGAGGCTATTGCAGAAGGGATAAAGTCCGTGAATGGCAACGTGGCTATCAAGCTATTCAACTGCGGAAAAGCGGATAAGAACGATATCATTTCAGAGGTTTTCAAATCGAAGATGGTACTGATGGGATCATCAACCATAAATAGAGGAATCCTGTCAGGCGCGGCAAGCATGCTTGAAATAATGAAAGGCTTGAGCTTCAAGAACAAAAGAGCAGCCGCCTTCGGTAGCTACGGTTGGAGCGGTGAATCAGTTGGGATCATCACGGATGAGCTTAAAAAAGCTGGGTTCGAGGTGGTTAATGACGGAATTAAGGCTTTGTGGAATCCTGACGAGGATGCTCTGGAACAGTGCGCAGCATTCGGACGGGAGTTGGGTAAGACACTCTGATCGATAATAACGATGTATTAAAGGGCTGCTGAAGATGATCTTCTGATCAATCTGAAGCAGCCCTTTTATCATGTACTTGCCAAAGTAATCCATTAAAATGTCGAAATATGTCGAAAAACGGTTTACAGTGCATATTGTATAATGGTAGAATCTCAAAATGCGTTAACGGTAAAATATAGCTAACGATTTCGAACAGCTGTTACAGCAACGCATTCGCGACAATGCATGAAGTTGCGATAGAAGGTCGAAATTAAACATTGACAATAAAAACCAACACTGTTATTATTAGCTTTAGAAGGTTTGTCGAATTGTGACTACGGGAGGTAACATATGAAAGCAACAGGTATTGTAAGGAAAGTAGATGAATTGGGTCGTATCGTAATCCCCATCGAGCTCAGAAGAACATTGACCATAGCTGAAAAGGATGCTCTTGAGATCTTCGTTGAGGCAGACACCATCATTTTGAAAAAGTATGAACCCGCATGTGTTTTCTGCGGTCAGGCAAAGGGCGTCAAGAACCTGAAGGGCAAGAATATCTGTCCTGAATGTCTGGACGAAATGGCCAATATGTAGTCATTACAAGCTCTCCAAACTGGAGGGCTTATTTTTTTTCAGCTCCATCTCATTATTGTTATATATATAACATTATTATTAAGCGAAAACAGGAAAACGTCTTCTCCTATCCAGGAAATCGATTGCATATTAACAACAGCAATTATGAAAGCACATATGTGCATATAGCACAAAATAATGCAGTTGTTATGTAACAAATAAGCAGTAATAAAGGCGAAAATTCGCTTGACCTTTCCTGCGTACTGGTGCATAATTAAAGTGAGATAAGGGAGTTGAACGTTTGCGCTTGATTAGAAAAGCACAAATTCACTCGCCGAATCTGTAGATATAGTTAAAAACATAACAATGCCTGAAGGAAAACTCCTTCATTGGACCCAAGAAAGGAGCTGTTACCATGGAATTCAATTTATACGCAACCATCATTACCCTGCTGGCAGTAAATCTGCACTATTTCAACATTGACAACCGATGAAGTGATTCATTGCTTCACACTTCGCTAACCCCTTTTAAAAGTTGATATAGACTCCTTGTTTTACCCCTCTTAATGCGTAGACCTCCCCTGTCTCTACGCCCTTTTTTCAAAAAGCGAACCGCGACTATTTGTCGCGGTTCTTTATATTGCAGTTGTTATTTGAATCCAATGCTTTGGCGGAGATCAACCATATTCTCACCATATTCGGCGTCAAGCAGATCCTTGAACCGGCTGTAAATTTCGGCAATCATGATGTCGTGGCTGATGAAGCTTTTAGAGAGCAGCATCAATGAATCATTCTGAGTCCAGATTCCGGAAGGTGTTGTCTGACTGAATATACCAAAACAGCATTCCTGATTATCGCGGATGATATTCAGCCAGCGCCCACTCCGTGCTTCATTCTCCAGGAGGGCGTCCATTGCATGGTAGTATACTTTGCCCACTACTTCAGGAATGGTGCCGTAGACGACTGCAGCTATCTTTATTCCTCTTTTTTGAGCTTCCTTCAGGTCATCCAGCAATTCCAGGTACTCATCCGCCCAAATTTCAATGTAGAGGGAGTTCTGGGCATCGGTAATCAAGCTGCGGATCTTATTCATCAATTGCAATGAGCCGTTGAAGTGCCAGATATATTCCAAACTTGGCTGGTTGCCTATTGCCTTGACATTATCGCGAAGGAAATCCATGCTTCTGTTAAGGTCTGCACGGTATCTGTCCAGAAATTCGTCAATAGAGAGGGCAATGAAGGTGACTGGTTTGGTCCCTTCGGCAATGGCCAGGCCTTTGTCGACAATTTTCTTCATTGTTTCGTAAATTTTTGATTGCGGCACTCCTGAGAGCTTACTGACTTCATAGGCTGTCACAGAAGGACTTTGCATTAGAGCGATATAGGCTTTTGCTTCATAGGCACTGAATCCAAGGCGCATCAATTCATCCAGGATATCCTGCAGATTAGGGTTCTGATTCATATGGACCTCCATATTGTCATGGGTCCATTATATCATAGCAAGGGATTGATGCAAACCACTGCAGTGGTTGCTAGGAGAGGAATTGCAAATGAAAACCGGACCTTTTCAGGTCCGGTTAGGATGATTCAGTGTTCAACTGTAAGTGTTCTGTAATTGCCGTTCCATGTGATGCCAACTCCGGCGTTTCTAAATGCAGAGAGTGCCAGATATTTCGTATCACCAGAAATGTGCAATTCATGAGCGATCAGCGCTTTATCGCCAATTGAAATGATGGAACCATCCTGTTTCACAAGGTTTTGAAAATGTTTTGGAAGCGTTCCCAGACTTATGAACCAGTGGCCGTTGATGTTTATCATATCGACATCTAGGTGCCTTGTGTTCAGCAGGCCGGCATCATAGGTGGCGGTGTCCGTATCAGGTTCAAGAATCAAAGAGTGAGGCAGTTCATCATTGAATGCACTGAATGGAATACTCGCTTTCGGCGTCGCAATCACTGGGGTCTTGCTGGCATCGAGTGTCACGGTTGCATCAAGTGAGGCTGATTTAATAGGGAATTCACTGGATGGATTATCAATTTTAATTTTGACCTGGTTCCAGAATTTTTTCGGACCCAATTCAGCTATACTGGATTCGATCGAAGATGACCCTACAGCGGTTTGAATCTGTGTACCAAGGGGATGACTGGCTTTTTCTTCCGCAAGGACTGCTGAAAGCTGCTCACGTGTTGCATCCAAGTCGTTTCGGAGCTCATCAAAAGCGGTTTCAACCTCGGCGCTCACGGTATCTCCGTCCAGCCCGGCCTGTTCCCTGAAGAAAGGATCAGCGACAATCTTGGTTACAAGCGCTTCCGTACCATCAAGATGATCCAGAAGATACATCATTAAATCCAGGGTGATCATAGGAATCTGATCGATGTTTATGGAGTAGCCGTAAACATCGGCGTGAAGGTTGGTATCATAGGATTTTTTCACCAAATCGGGGTTGTGTCCAGAAAGCTCAGTTTTGACAAAATCCATGAAATAGGTCAGGACATTTTTGCGAAATGCCTGCTGTTTGACCAATGAATTCTGGGGCATAAGCTCGGAAGGCGTGAGACCTCCATCCACCAGATCCTGGGCTGTTACAGCGAGGTATTTCCCGCGAAGGGATTCCAGATTTCCGTAAAGCTCAGTATCCTGAATTGCCTGAGTGTCGTTTCTCTTCACAAGAGCGAAGAGACCATCGAAATTGACGTAGTAGGTATCTTCTTTGAGAAGCAATGAGAAAAGTGGAGTGCTGCCTGCAGTATAATGGGCTTCCATGGCTTCGTTCTTCAGATCAACAGCATAAGTAAAGGAGAGGTGTTTCAAGCCTTCTTTCTCGATGATTCTTATGAATTCCTTTTGAGAATCAAGCTCGGCGGGCATCAGGTCGGCGCTGTTAACGAAAAGCGCTTCCAGATCCGTGTTCCAGTTGATGGTACCGTTCATGGAGTATGTATCCATTGCGCTCATTTCCTGGTTGATCTGCATGAAAGTCAATTCATCCGGGCTGCAGCCCGTCAGGAGTGAGACAGTCATGATAAGAATGGTTAGGCATGCCAGCAGCTTTTTCATAAGTCCTCCCATATTTGTCCTCTTTGTAGTAAGACATGGTAATAGGATACCATATTTTACAAGAGTGTTAAAGACTGCACGTTATTATCATGAAGCCAAACGAATCGGATGCTTTGACTTTGTTGTTGCGGGAGTGAATTGTCAGGGGTATGATGAGGGTATGTTAAACCCGGGATATCATTGGAGGAAGAGCATGGACAACAAAAAAAAGATCGCTGTCGTGGATGACGATCGAAATATTGCCGAACTGATCCAACTTTATCTGGAGAAGGATGGATATGAAACCCGTATATACTCCGGAGGAAAAGCCCTGTTGGACGAATTCGGCGAGCTTACACCGGATCTGATCCTGCTTGATATCATGCTTCCGGAAATTGACGGTCTGGAGGTTCTTAAAGCACTGCGCAAAATGAGCAATGTCCCGGTCGTTATGCTCACTGCCAGGGGTGAGACCTTTGACAAGGTTTTGGGTCTTGAATTGGGGGCTGATGATTATCTGGTTAAACCCTTTGACGGGAAGGAGCTGCTGGCCCGTGTAAAAGCTGTACTCCGCCGTACGGCAGGCGTAACGAGCACAC
>CAZEHS010000029.1:26959-28332 GCA_964511875.1 uncultured Peptostreptococcaceae bacterium | reverse complement strand
CATCCTGAAGGCCAGGCGGCTGGTTCGCAGTCTGGACCGCAGCGCCCTGCAGCCATTGCTGGATGAAGTCATGGAAATGGATGATGCGCAGGAAATTGAGGCAAGAATGGAAGCGTTCCTGAAAACTCTCTAGAATGCAAGAAGACGGCTGAATCCTTACGGACGGCCGATTTTTGCTGTTATAGTGTCTTGCTGCTGATGTGCTTCAGAATGGAACAGGTTTTTCTGCTCTTACCTTCCGCAGAGCCGTGGGTATATCCCATAACCTGAAAATCTTCAGAAAGCCTCTGAGCCAGGGCTTCATAATCCTCACTTTTCGCCCGAAGGCATGTAGAGAGATGGACCACCTGAACCCCATGCTCTCGGAGCCTGGCAATCTTATGATCCAGATCCCCGCCGGTGTGAGTGAAGCCGATAAGTTCAACGTCAGTGCCATAGGCGCTGAAGGCGTCCTGCCGGGAATTGAAGGCATTCAGGCAGCCTTTGCCGATGCAGCGGTCTGCGGTTTCCGGGCGGACGAGAATTGCGATTTTCATGGGGCCTCCGTGAGTGAATGTATGAACCTAGTCTATCAAGGCCAAGGAAAGATAACAGTAACCATAGTTACGAAAACGCCCTGCGGAAATATCATGCCGCAGGGCGTTTGGGTTTCTGGGATTGTGCTAATGAATATAAGGAGCCACGGGTTACCGGATGGAACTATTTAAGACTGATGGTGACCTTGTTCACTGTGCCATCATCCAATGTGATGCGGAGCTCGTAGGTACCAGGCCCAGTTTTAATGGCTTTCGTTCCAAGGTTGAAAATATACTGGTTGCCTGTCAAGCGGAAAAGATTGCCGGAGGTGGCGGCACTTGTGGAGATTGCTTCGAACTCATCACCTGTGATGCCGATGCCCGTCTTTGCGTATCTGATACTTGCAACGGCGCTTAGGATGAAGTTTCCTCCAGAATCCTTAAGCTCAAACTTGACTGGAATGGTGCTGCCCAGCTTAAAGATGCTGGATCCGTCGGTGTTGATGGGTTGTAGGACGTCGCTATAGGTATAGCGGATTGAGAAGTCGGCGGTATTGTAGGTGAGGTCATAGTTAGTTAATATGCCGCTCGGACTCAGTATAGCACTGATCTTGTAAGGGCTGCCCTGTACTGTCTCGCCAGAGGTTCGGCTGTAGGTTGCAGTGACATTATCAGCTAGAAGGAATCCTGTCAGAGTTCCTGTCAGTGCAGGATCTGTGGAGCCTATGACTTTGCTTGCTGCGATTGGAGTAACGGATGCTAGCTTTTTGTTGATGACGATGGCGACAGAGCCGCTGTCGTCATTGTAGTTGCCAGTCACATCGGTGAATGTCCAGTCGGCACTGCCGCCGGGGACGC
>CAZEHS010000029.1:12851-26859 GCA_964511875.1 uncultured Peptostreptococcaceae bacterium | reverse complement strand
TGGTGAAGCTGGCTCCCAGAGCCAGACCGCTCAGGGCCTCACTCTTGACTCCGGTCGCTGTCCCAGAAGCACCATGGGCGTCGCCGTCATAGGTTCCGGTGTAACCGAGTACGCTGATAGTCGGGTCTGCCTTATTGATGACGATGGCTGCTGTTCCGTCGGTGTCATTGTAGTTGCCAGTCACATCGGTGAAAATCCAGTTGGCTGTACCGCCGGGGACGCTGGTGAAGCTGGCTCCCAGAGCCAGACCGCTCAGGGCCTCACTCTTGACTCCGGTAGCTGTCCCGGAAGCACCGTGGGCGTCGCCGTCATAGTTTCCGGTGTAACCGGAGACCGTAACGGTAGCGTCGGCCTTGTCGATGACGATGGCGACAGAGCCGTTTTGGCTGTTGAAGTTAGTGCCGCCGTCAAATGTCCAGTTGGCTGTGCCGCCCGGAACGTCGATGAAGGTGCCACCCAGGTCCAGTCCGGCACTCAGGTCCGCAGCGCCGACACCGGCTGCTGAGCCGGAAGCCCCGTGTTCAACTGCGTCATAGGTTCCAGTGTAGCCGGAGACCGTAACGGTAGCGTCGGCCTTGTCGATGACGATTTCAACGGAGCCGTTTTGGTTGTTGTAGTTGATGCCGCCGTCAAAGGTCCAGTTGGCTGTGCCGCCCGGAACGTCGGTGAAGGTGCCACCCAGGTCCAGTCCGGCACTCAGGTCCACATCGCCGACACCGACTGCAGAGCCGGAAGCCCCGTGCTCAGCGGCGTCATAGGTTCCGGTGTAGCCGGAGACTGAAACAATGGCGTCTGCCTTGGCCACATTAATATGAACGGTTTTCGATACTGTGTTGTAGTTAAGTGTGTCTGTTGGGGTGAAGTCCACTTTCAGCGGCTGATCTTCGCCTGCGCTAAGAGTCGTTCCTGAGAGCGGCTCATATACGAACGTACCTGGTACTGAAGCTGTCGCGTTGAGTTGAGTTGCGTTCAGTGAATCTCCGTAAGTTATGTCTGCCGGATCAGCCCAAGTAATGACCGGGCTTGCCTTGGAAACATCGATATGCACTGTTTTTGAAACATTATTGTAGTTGGTTGTGTCTGTAGGTGTGAAGTTGACCTTTAGTGCCTGACCGTTTCCTGTGTTAAGAACTGTTCCGGAAAGTGGGTCGTAAGCGAAGGTTCCGGGTACAAAAGCGGTGGCATTGAGCTGCGTTGCACTCAGTGCTGTACCGAAAGTGATGCCAACAGGATCAGCCCAATTGATGATAGGGTCGACTTTTACCACATTTTGGGTTAGTTGAGCATCGCTATTCTGTGAGCCAGACCCACCAGTTCCATCATAGTAAGCATGTATTTTATGGGTTCCAACACTTAGTGTTGAAATGCTTAAAGTGGCTTTTCCAGAGGCATTTGGCGTTAAACCAGATGATAGTTCTGTTCCGGTACTACGACTGGTTCCACCATCTCTAAACATTACTTCACCAACTGTAACTGCAGATCCGTTACTGCTTCTTGTCACAGTTGCTGTAAAAGCGACCAATTGACCGAATGAAGAGGAAATATCGTCGGATGTAATTTCTGTAGTTGTAGGATATGCGCTTGCGATGTATATTGGTGTCTCGATTGGCGTTGGAGCCGGCACTTTCGTCGTATCAGGTTGTACAGCAACTGCCTCCCCAAGAGCTCTAAACACATTAATTCTCCCTGCATTCTCAGAGACTGTGTCTGTAGCCCCACGAATCTGATCATAAACATACCCATTAGAATGCCCATCAGCAACCAGCAGCCCAGCCAGTCCAGCTGTTTCAGCCGAAGCAGCAGAAGTACCACTGACGTTCCCATACTGACCATCCGGTTTAGTAGTCAACACGCTCACTCCCGGAGCCGCCACATTCGCACTACCAGTATTGCTGCTGGCTGCCAGGGCATCACCCTGATCAGTAGCCGCAACGCCCAGTACATGAGGCAGCCCTGCAGGGTAGCTCGGTGCTGCTGACCCATCATTCCCGGTAGCCGCTACAACCACTACACCCTTACTCCATGCATAAGCCACAGCATCCGCCATGGCCTGCGAATAATCCGGGCTGCTGAATCCCATCATGATGACATCGGCACCGTTATCTGCGGCCCAAATGACCCCGGCGATGATATCGCTGTCAAGTCCGCTGCCGTCGGAGCCAAGTACTTGTACTGAGGCAATCGAGGTATCCGAGTAGGCGACTCCTGCGATTCCTTCAGCATTATTGACTGAAGCCGCAGCAATGCCGGCCAGGGCGGTGCCGTGGCCGTTAGGGTCGTTATCGGGATTATCGCCGGTGAAGCTGACACCAGCTACCATGCGGCCTTCGAGATCCGGATGGACTGCATCGATTCCGGTATCCAGGACGGCAATCTTCGCTGAGCCTTGCACGGGGTATGTATTGTAGGCTTCATCCCAGCCGATGGCCTTCAGGGCCCATTGTACTGGATAGCTGGGATCATTGGGAACGCGGGGTTCCACTGGTGCAATAACCTCGGTGGGCATAACAGGTTCAACAGGTTCAGTTGAGTCAGCCGGCACAGTGGTTTCAGCAGGTGCTGTTATATCAGCAGGTGTTGTTGTGTCAACTGGCACCGTGGGGTCAACAGACTCATTAGAGTCAGCCGGTGCGATTGGATCTGCGGGAATATCCGCTTTGCTGAATTTAACCGCGGTGGAAACCTGTTCCACAGAGGCGTGGTGAGATAAGGCGCTCATGACACGGTCCGCTGCATTTGCCGGCACTGTGATTGTATGCCAGCGAATCTTGGGGTTGTCCCGGAGACTCTTGCCCCCTAAGCCCTGTACCGTCTGATCGACTTCGGATTTTGGCGCCGATGCTTTAAATTTGACGTTCAGAGTGACCTTGGCATCAGCCGGGCTGCCTGCTGGATTTGCTGCTGCAATCAGGCCGGTTGCAAAGCCATGAAGCTGTTCCGTTCCGAAGGCTGAGAATCCTGCGGTCGGTAAAACGATGATGAGAATAAGGAAAAGGATCAGGATCCGTTTTTTGTTCATTTTTATTCCCTCCTAAAAGATTAATTTAAGAGAGCCGGTTACACTATTAGCTCCGCACAGCCCAAGTGTCCATTTACGGACTGTGCATCATAGCTTCCCCTGGTGTCAATTAACAGCGGTTTTAAATAACCGTCTAATAAGTTTATCCGATGCCTAACAGTTCTAAGACTCCCGCTTCTATAAGCGGCGAGTGGAGAACTGTAAAGGCCCTGGATCCGTTCAACTAAGCTTCGGATGGAGTAGAAACTCCACCCGAAGCAAAGGTTCACTTCATATATGAATTCTTACAAGTTCCGTTCGTTTTGAAAAATCATCGTTGTTTGAAGATTGACATCGCCTCCTGGTTATGCGCATTTTTGAGGTGGCGCATATACATATGATGTTGTACTGCTTGTTCTATTATGATTTAAACCATCCTCAAGATGATTCTATTTTCATCGTAAAAATCCTTATGTTTGAAGGGCGGGAAATTCGACGTAGTTAAGTATGTTAACTCTTTATACCCATATTACGGAAAAAAACGCGTTGATTTAAATAAAGTCTATAAACCTAAAAAAGAAAATCGAAATCCGCCTTCCTTTTTTAGGGAAGCGGATTTTAATTGCAGGTATGTTCATGCAATGTTCGGGGTTCGATCGTTAATTAATCCACCAATACGTCTAAACTCATCTTCGTTTTCCAAAAATGCATCTACGACCTGAGGATCAAAGTGCTTACCACGCCCTCCAATGATGATGGCCCTAGTCACTTCAAATGAAAACGCGTCCTTGTACACTCGTTTGCTGATTAGTGCTAAACCATAGTTAAAACATGAAAATGAAAAAAACGAAAAAAATATGAGTGGAAAAATTCGTAAAATGGCATTTTTGTCCATGAACGCCTGGCCCACGATGGACAGCCGCTTACACCGAATTTCAGCATACGTTTCGTCGAACAAGATAAATTGGAATGATTTCCTGCTATACCAGTGATTCGTCTTTTTGACTTGCAAATTTAAAAAACCCGAAACACTTCGGAAACAATTATGGTTTACAGTAATTGAGGATGGATCACACGGATCCACGAAAAAGGAGGAAACAAATGAAAGGAACTATCAGACGTATCATGCCCATCTTGCTGGCGATGATGATCATGATCCCCCTGCAGGGCCTTGGGGTATTTGGAGCCACCGGTAATACCTACTACGTATCTGCCGCCGGCAACGATGCCAACACGGGGATTGATGCCGCACAACCATTCAAGACCTTCAAGAAAGCCATAACGGTTGCTGTTGCAGGAGATGTGATCCTCGCTAAGGGTGGCACCTACAGCGAGAAAATCACTGTCAGCAAGTCCGGCACAGCCGGAGCTCCGATCACGATCAAGAACATGTCCGGAGAAACACCCGTACTTGACGGGACAGGTATGAGCCCTGGAGACGGTGACGGCATGATCACCATCGCGAACCAGAGCAACATCGTAATCAACGGTTTTGAAATCAGGAATTTCAAAGCAAACAGCAATTCATCGGTGCCCATCGGTATCTCTGTTGAAGGGTCGGGCGCAAACATTGAGCTTCTGAACAATAAGATCCACAACATTGAGAATCCAAATGGCAATGCCCACGGTATCGCAGTCTATGGTACCAACGGTTCAACTGCGATTACGAATATTGTGGTTACTGGCAACGAAATCTACAACTGCAAGCTGGGGCAAAGTGAATCCTTGGTCCTCAACGGCAATGTCGATGGATTCAGAGTCAACAACAACACCATCCATGACAACGACAATATCGGGATCGACTTCATCGGATACGAAGGAACAGCTTCATCCAATGATAATACCCGAAACGGCGAATGCATCGGCAACACCGTGTACAATATCACAAGTGTGGGAAATCCTACATATTCTGACGCCTGTGCAGGCGGGATCTATGTAGATGGCGGCAAAAACATTCTCATTGATCGCAATTCCGTCAAGAACTGCGACATCGGGATTGAAGTCGCCACAGAGCGTGGACCTGTAACCACTGGTATCACAGTCGCAAACAATGTTATCACCGATTGTAAACCTCAGGCCGGAATTTCCTTTGGATCCGCTGGTGGATCCGCTGGCGGCGGTGTTGAAAACCTGAAAGTGTTCGGCAACACGCTTTACAATAACTCTGCTTCAGTCCAGATTCAAAACGCAAACAGCAGTACCAACCTCATCAAAGGCAACATATTCAAAGGCGGCACCGCAATTGAAGGCAGCATCGGAAGCAACGTATTCGCCAACAACGTCACAGCTGATCCGCTTTTCGTTAATGCTTCAGCTGGAGACTTCAGCCTGATGGCCGGTTCGCCGGCAATTGATGCTGGCGCAGAAGTATCCGGGTCAGTGGACTATCTCGGAAACCCACGGGTAGCCGGAGTCAAAGTAGATGCAGGCGCTGTTGAATATCAGGTTGGAGCCGTACTGGTTCCTGTCGTTCCTGTACCGGTCATACCGGTAGTGGTTGAACCGATTCCGGTAGTCGTTGAACCTGTGCCGGTAGTAGTTGAGCCACTTGTACCAGTAGTGCCAGTTGTGGTTGAGCCCGTACCGGTAGTTGAACCGACACCCGTTGTAACGGCTCCTGATGGGCCGGCTGCTCCGGAATCGCCGGCAGTCGAGGATGCAGATAACACGACATCCGATGACGACTCAGCACAGCTTAGCAGAGAAGAACGTCAAAAGGCACGTCTGGAAGCCCGAGAAGCCCGCAGAGCAGCAAGAGAAGCTCGTAAAGCGGCTCGGCTGGCTGAAGGAAATTAACTCATCAACCAATAATTCAAAAACACCGGACACTTGGAAAAACAAATTGTCCGGTGTTTTTTTATGAATAAAGCGGCAGGGTGAAATAGAATAATACCCCTTCATCGGTATTTCGCACCCCATATCTGCTTCCATGGAGTGTCAGGATGTTTCGAACGATTGCCAGGCCCAGACCGCTGCCATCCCTGTCACGGTTTCCCGAGGGGTCGATGGTATAGAATTGGTCCCATATCAGTGGTATGAGCTCTTCCGGTATCTGCGGGCCGGAATTTTCGATTTGTATCAAAAGGCTGTGCAGGCCTTGCATGGATATTGAAACGCTGATGACATCCTGCTCTTCCATATGTCTCAAAGCGTTATTCAGTATGTTCCTCAATACCTGTCGGATGCGGTCTTCATCTGCAAAGACGATCAGATCTTCCTCGGTGCTGTTCACAGTGGAGTAGCACTTCTTTTGGGCAAGCTCTGGGTGGATTGCGGAAAGAACCTCCATTATCAAGGGTTTCATCTGGAATGGCAAGGGGTTTAGCTTGTAATTCCCTGTTTCTAAAAGGGCCAGATCCATGAGGTCGTTCAGCAGGGATTCCATTTTCAAGGTTTCATCAATGATTACTGATTGGTAGTGCTCCCGTTTCGTATCATTATGGATCCGATCTCTGAGGGCCTCTGAATATCCACGGATCAATCCGATCGGCGTCTTCAGTTCATGGGAAACCCTGCCTGTGAAGGCCGCCCGTTGGATGGCTTCCTGTTCCCTGATATGGAGTTCGTCCCTGAGCTCGCTGTTAAGCTCAGCCAAGTGAGTAACCTCAGCAGTGATGTATTCTGAAACCTTTCTGGGTGTCCCCAGGGATAAATTGCCATGAGGCTTCCCGACAGCCGATGATATGATCATCGCCAGTTCGTCCAGAGGCTGCCCGTAACGGCCTGCAAAAATCCAACAGATCAGCAGGATAGACAGCATCGCAACAATGAGCCCTGGCAGCAGGGATTCGTAGATGAAATCGGTGGTTGGTGTAAGTGCCTGAATCGGGTACATGCAGAACATAATTCCGACGGTTGTACCGTTATGACGCACTGCTTGGATTAGGACTGTGCTTTCGATACCGGAGAATGATCCGACCAGATTCAATTCAGCAGTTCCACCGCCATCTACAACGCTGTCATAAAGGGATGGGTTTTCAATCCATGTTTCAATGAACTTCATGATTTCCTTGTGCTGCATGGAATCGGTATTACTCAGATTCGGAGTTGATTGAACAGGTGATCCTTTTACATCAAGAATCATCAATCCGGCATCCGTATTCTCCTGAAAGCGATTGATCAAGGCCTGATTATCATTCTGATCGGTAAACGAAAAACCGGCTATTACATCCGCCATCTCTTCATTGATCGTTGCAGACAGGTCATTATAGTAGAGGTCTTCAAAAAATGGTGATCTGATGAAGGCCATGAAGGAAGTGAAAATAATAATCAGGACAAGCAGGGGGAAAATGATCAGCAACCGGAAATTGTGTTTATTCATGGCGGCGCTCCAACTTGTATCCGAATTTTCTAAGGGTTATTATTTTGGAGGCTGCGCCCTGAAGCTTCTCACGAAGACGGGTGATATGGATATCAACGGTTCTGTCACCGCCGGTGTAATCGTATCCCCAAACAGAATCCAGTATTTGTTCCCTGCTTAATGCTCGGCCTACATTCCGAATCAGAAACACAAGAAGCTCATATTCCTTCGGCGAGAGGCTGACCTCCGATTCGCCGATGAAAGTCATACGCCTGAGCAGATCAACGGTCAGATTCTCACAGGTAAGCTGATTTTCTGATTGGATCTGCTGTGTCTCCCAGCGGCTCAGCAGCGCTTTTACCTTGGCGACCAGAACCTTGGGACTATAAGGTTTCGTCAGGTAATCATCAGCACCCAGCTCATATCCCTTCAGCTGATCCTCATCCTCGGATAATGCTGTCAGGACAATCACCGGGAGTGCTGAGTCCTTCCGCAGGGCCTTGAGCAATTGGTAACCATCCTTGTTCGGCATCATGATATCCACAATCATCAGGTCCGGATGATTATCCTCCAGATACTGCATCGCAACCGAACCATCCTCTGCTTCTATCACATTGAACCCTTCATCCATCAGGTAATCCGACAGAAGTGTCCTGTATTTTATCTCATCCTCAACAATCAGTATGGTTTGCATATGGCGGTCACCTCACTATCAGAGTAGCAACACGGTATCTGCATGTCAATAAAAGACATCCATCTTTCAGCAAATAACAAAATGAGTTTCAGCCAGCCGATTGAAAACATTTAGCGGAAATAGGGCGAATAAATGTACATGTTCGGGGTAATTAAGCAATAACGTTGGCTTATCATTCGGAAATTTAAAAAAATAAAGGAAATCAGGAGGGAAAACACATGTGTGGAATCGTAGGTTACATCGGCAGTTCACCGGCAGTTCCAATTTTAATTGAAGGCCTTACAAAGCTGGAGTATCGTGGCTATGACTCAGCCGGCATCGCTGTCTTTCACGATGGTGCAATCGCTGTGCGGAAATACGGTGGTCGACTGTCCAATCTTGAAGACCATATCTCATCGGAAGACCTGAGCGGCACCATCGGTCTCGGACATACCCGGTGGGCCACCCATGGGGCCCCATCCGACCGCAACGCCCATCCGCATACGAACAAATCCGGTTCAATAGCGATTATTCATAACGGCATCATAGAAAACTACATGAAACTTAAGGAATGGCTGCGGGACGCCGGGTATGACACGTTCCGTTCTGAGACGGATACTGAAGTCATCGCCCATATGATCGATTATTACTATGAAGGGGATCTGATGGATGCCCTATACAAAGCGGTTGACAGAATGGAAGGGGCTTATGCCATTGCCGCAATCTGCGACAGCGAGCCGGATAGGATCGTTGCCGTCAGAAAGGACAGCCCCCTCGTTGTGGGTCTTGGATCAGGGCAGAACTTCCTGGCTTCCGACATTCCGGCCATGCTGAAATACACCCGGGATGTATACCTTATTGAAAATAATGAATTTGTCGAGCTGACCCGGGATGGAATCACAATCTTCGATGGGCTTCGTCAGCCTGTGAAAAGGGAAATCTACAAAGTGACCTGGGATGTGGCATCGGCTGAAAAAGAGGGGTATCAGCACTTCACCCTGAAGGAGATCCATGAGCAGCCCAAAGGCGTACAGGACACGATCAGTCATCGTATGGACAAGGAAGGGAACATAGTCCTTGAAGGCATCAGTCTCACGAAAGCAGATCTGGAAAAATTCAACCGGATCTACATAGTAGGCTGCGGTACCGCCTATCACGCAGGCCTGGTAGGGCGCTACGCCATTCAGAAATTCGCGAAAATACCTGTAGAAGTCGATATCGCATCCGAATTCCGTTACCGGGATCCTTTCATTGATGAGAAGACCCTGTTCATTGCAGTATCTCAGTCCGGCGAGACTCTGGATACCCTTCAGTCCCTGAGGGAAGCCAAGCGCAGAGGGGCTCGGATCCTTTCAATCGTCAATGTGGTGGGATCATCAGTCGCCCGGGATTCCGAGGACGTATTCTATACCTGGGCAGGTCCGGAAATCGGCGTAGCTTCCACGAAGGCCTACACCACCCAGCTTACTGCTTTTTACCTGATAGCTCTTTACATGGGCCGCACTTTGGGAACCTTGGATGAAGAGAGCTACAGGGAAGTACTCAATGCCCTCCATGAAATGCCCAAGCACATCCAGACAGTTCTGGATGCTGAAGTCAAGATCCAGCGCATCGCCGACCATCAGTTCAACAACGAAAACGTATTCTTCATGGGCCGCGGCGTCGATGTGGACAGTGCATTTGAGGCATCACTCAAACTGAAGGAGATATCCTACATCAACTCCTTCGCCATCGCTGCCGGAGAACTGAAACACGGCACCATCGCCCTCATCGAGGAGGACACCCTTGTGATAGCCCTGGTCACTCAGGAAAGTCTTTTTGACAAGATGCTGTCCAACATCAAGGAAGTCAAAGCCCGAGGGGCTCATGTCCTGGCGGTGGCAATGGAGGGTCATGATGATATCCTGAAGGTGGCCGATGAGGTCATATGGATTCCCCGCACATTGGATTCCCTTGCACCCATTACCAGCATCATCCCCATGCAGCAGCTGGCCTACTATATTTCAGTAGCCCGGGGGAATGATGTGGATAAGCCGAGGAACCTTGCAAAGTCAGTGACCGTTGAATGAAGTGATCATACCCGGATGCTCCCACAAAGAGCTTCCGGGTCTTTTTTTTTGTTTCCGACGGGCATTCGATTTTCTACAGAATGTCTTTTAATACTCATCATGATTACATGCATATCATTCTGAATGCATTCAAATTTCTGGTAATGATAAATAAGGTTATTGTACCATTATGCCTAATTTGTCCCTGAACCTTAAGGTGGTGACGGGTGTTAAACTGCATAAATTGTTTAAAATGCCGTTATTGTGGTATACATAACTCAGAGGAACTCTTTACATACTGTCGCAGTAATTGAATAGATGCGTTAAAAGCAAATCATCCGAAAGGATGAGACGCAAAGCCAGAGTCTAAAGCATTGCATGCCATGACCGTCCGACTGCCGCAACAATCTGTGGCAGTTTTTTTAATTTTCATTTTCCATATAACGTATTTATTGGCAGACATCGTTGCAGACACTAAATTGATGACAAGGAAGAGGTGAATTGAATGAAAAGGTTCAGAAGCAGAGGGTTTGCAATGCTGCTGATCCTGATGCTGACACTCTCGATGGCGCTCCAGGGAGCAGCAACAGTGGCATTTGCAGAAATGGGTGGAGACTTTGAAACACACTGGGCGAAAGCGGACATCATGTCGGCTATCGCTTCCGGAATTGTAAACGGGTATCCTGATGGTTCGTTCAGACCTGATAATGCAATCACCCGGGCAGAATTCTTCACGATGATCAACAGTGCATTTCAATTTACGACTGCATCCAATGTACCATTCTCGGATGTAGCGGACGGCGCCTGGTATTTCTCTGTAATTGCTAAAGCCCATGCAGCAGGGTATGTCTCGGGGTATCCGGATGGAACCATGCACCCGGAAAGCAATATTACCCGTCAGGAGGCAGCCGCTGTTTTCATGAGGCTAAAAGTGCTCTTGGCTGATGAGGTTCCCGCAGCACGCTTTGCTGATGGGGCTGCAATTCCGGCCTGGGCTAAAGGTGCAATCGGAGCGGTTGTCAAAGCCGGCATCATGAGAGGATATCCTGATAACACCTTCATGCCGGCCAACCTGCTGACACGTGCGGAATCTGTCGTTATTATCCGCACCAGCCAGACCATGGTTCTTCCAGAGCCGGAAGTTCCGCTTGGCGAGCCTGAAGTCCCCGTAGTTCCTGAAACCACTGCTCCTGTTAGCAGCGGTGGTGGCGGTGGCGGAGGCGGAGGCGGAGGTGGCGGCGGTGGCGGTGGAATACCGATAAACGCCAATCAACCGGCACCGACAGGTCTTGTGGGAGTCGCGCCCGGATCATCGATCTACCCCACAGGTAAAATTACCGGAACAACCACAGCGATGGAATTCAAGCCATCGACAAGTGAAATTTATATAGCCGTAACGGGACCGGAAATCATCGATTTGAATCCGGGTACCTATCATGTGAGATATGCGGCTAAGGTTGGATTCAATGCAGGAGCAGTGGCCACGGTAGTGGTACCGATTTATGTTGCTCCTCCTCAGGACCAACTTGCTCCTGTAGGGCTCCAAGGATGGGCACCCACAACACCATCAACCAATACCGGTAAAATCACAGGTACAACAATGGCAATGGAATATAAGTTGTCGACAGAACCGACAGTCTGGATACCTGCAACCGAACCTGAAATCATCGGTTTGGGATCAGCCACCTACGATGTCCGCTATGCAGCAAAAGCCGGATTCAATGCCGGTGCTGCAGCTCAGATCGTAGTCCCGGTCGAAGCGACACAGGCTGCGCCTATAGGACTGATCGGCATAACACCCACAACAGCGGCAAACAATGATGGAAGAATCCTGAATGCAGCAGCTACGATGGAATACAAGCTGTCGACTGCTACGGACTATATATCCGTATCAGGGACAGAAATTACAAATCTTGCTGCAGGAACGTACAATGTAAGGTATAAAGCAGTCACCGGATACAGTGCAGGAACGCCAGCGGATGTAGTGGTGCCGGCACTTTCCAATCAAACGTCTGCGGCTAAACTGCTCTTTACATTTGACGACGCCTGGAAGGACAATATCACGAATGCCTGGCCCATTTTGAACAAGGCAGGATTCAAGGGCACAGCCTACGTCAATAGGGATATCGTAACTCAACTGGTACCGAATCCGGAAATCATGTCCGTGGATCAGTTGAACTCCCTTTACTCCTATGGGTGGGATGTCAGCAACCATACCGCTAACCATCTGGACTACCTGTGGAATGCGGATGGCACTGTTGCGCTGAATCCGGACGGTTCATACGTTGAGATCGGTTCCAGCACGACGCAGGCTGATCTTGCGGCCATGAAGGCCGTCTATCTGGACAATCAGAATTGGCTTCTCGGGAGCGGCTGGACAAGGTCTGCATACAATGCCGCTTATCCGTCCGGTCTCTATAGTGCGCCCCTAATTGAAATTCTAAAGAATATGGGAGTCTTAACCGGTCGGTCGACGATTGAAGATACCCCTGGAAGCAATCAAGCAATTCCAGTTACAAACTTTTATGAACTGCCGGTTCAGTTCGTTGAAACCGAAGTCGTAAATCCGGGTACTAACCTGGCTGATGTCAAGGCCGCCATTGATTATGCGGTGGCGAATGGAACAACATCAGTCTTGATGCTGCACAAGGTAGAACCGACAAAATTAAATGAAAACGACCTGATCGTAACAATCGCAGATTTACAGGCCATAGTCGATTACGCTAAAGCAAAAACCGATGCAAATCAGCTCAGCGTCATGACCATGAGCGAATGGTACAATGCACAGCCGTCGACTCCGGTTACGGGTGTCGGTCTGAACAAATCAACGACGAGCATCCTCGTTGGAGGAGAAGAATGGCTGACAGCGAATTTCGTACCGAACAATGCAAAAAACAAAATCGTGACCTGGACATCCAGTAACTCCGGTGTTGCCAGCGTGGATGAGACAGGCAGAGTGTTTGGAGAATCCATCGGGACAGCAGTCATTACGGCAACAACCGCAGACGGCGGGTTTACGGCTAATTGCACCGTAACCGTGACGCAGTTCCTGCCGTTGACGATTACACCTCCAACACTGACTCTGTCCAAGGTTTATGATGGCAATACTTCTGCAGTGGTGACACCGGGAACATTAAGCGGTGTTGTTGCCGGAGATGTCGTAACAGTAAGCGCAGCAGCAAACTATAACAATGCAGCAGTAGGGACAGGTAAAACCATAACCGTCGTCTATACCCTTGGTGGAGCAAATGCAGCGAAATATGCAAAACCAGCAGACTACGTCGTAACGAATGGTGTGATCACAGGAATACCGGTATCATTCTCTGGTTTATCAGCGAATGGAGCATCGGGAACGGTAACAACCACAGAATTAACCCTGACATTCGATGTTAACCCTACGACCTTAGTCGCAGGAGACGTCACAGTGACGGGAGCAACAAAAGGAGCACTGTCAGGAACAGGAACCACCCGTACACTTGCAATCTCAAGTATTACGGTAACAAACGGTGCAAATGTAACTGTGGCAATTGCGAATCCGACAGGCTTCACGATCACCCCGGCATCCAGAGTGGTTGCAGTAAATGTGGCTTCAGTAGCGGTACCGGTATCATTCTCTGGTTTATCAGCGAATGGAACATCGGGAACGGTAACAACCACAGTATTGACCCTGAACTTTAGTGTTGATCCTACGACCTTAGCCGAAGGCGACATCACAGTGACGGGAGCAACAAAAGGAGCATTGACAGGAACAGGAACAACCCGTACACTTGCAATCTCCAGTATCACAGTAGCAAACGGTGAAGATGTGACAGTGGCAATTGCGAATCCGGCAGGATTCACGATCACACCGGCATCAAGAGCGGTAGCAGTAAATGTGGCTGCAGCTTCGGTACCTGTAACAGGCATCACTGTAACAGGCGCAGGAGATGCGACAACAGTCGGAATTGGTGCGGATCTGCAAATGAGCGCAGCCGTGCTGCCAGTAAATG
>CAZEHS010000029.1:0-12751 GCA_964511875.1 uncultured Peptostreptococcaceae bacterium | reverse complement strand
CAGGAACCGCAACCATTAGTGGAGCAGGATTATTGTCAGGAACCGGAGCCGGAACGGTAACCGTTAAGGCAACAGCGAATGACGGATCTGCTATAGTGGGCACTTTAGTAATCACAGTAGAAGCAGCACCTCCAGTCCTCGTAACAGGCATCACTGTAACAGGCGCAGGAGATGCGACGACAGTCGGAATTGGTGCGGATCTGCAAATGAGCGCAGCCGTGCTGCCAGTAAATGCAACCGATGCATCTGTAACATGGTCGGTAGAAGCGGGCTCAGGAACCGCAACCATTAGTGGAGCAGGATTATTGTCAGGAACCGGAGCCGGAACAGTAACCGTTAAGGCAACAGCGAATGACGGATCTGCGGTAGAAGGTTCATTAGTAATAACAGTAGGCTGACGAATAATGAGATGTCAATCAAGGGTCAATTAGCAAAATAATTCCTTGTGGTTAAGCCACGTAGCGCAAGCCAAGGCCCCACCGGCACATTAACACCACACCACCTGTGGGGCCTTCTCTTCAATACCACTACCTGTCCTATTTGATATTTTGATGTTTAAACTGGATTTCTCTGCGTATCAAATATATGCAACCCTATATGTTTGACCACAGAGTTATTCTCAACGTTATCACTTATGAGGAAAACTCTTGTTTTTTATATAAATTCCATCGTTCAAAGCAATGACTCATGTCACATTTACGAGGTGCCATATGAAAATTCTAGTGACTGGCGGATACGGATTTATCGGATCCCATTTAGTTGAAAGATTAATGAAGGAAAGGCATCATGTCACGATCATCGATGATCTTTCTACCGGGAAACTGTCCAATGTGACCCACAAAACCCCATCGATCACCTTGAGCGTTGAGGATAAAAAATGCGAGAAGATTTTTGCGGACACATCCTTTGATGTTGTCGTGCATCTTGCATGCAAAGCCCTGCCAAAGGAGAACAGCAAGGAATTTGGTGAGATCATACACTCGAATAACTCAGGCCTGAGCAACATCCTTTATCTTTCTCATAAATATGATGTCAAAAAGCTGATTATCATTTCTTCCTACCAGATATACGGAAGACAAAGCAGACTCCCGATCAACGAAGCTGCTCACGTGGAACCGGTCGATGAGTATGGAAGAAGCTATATGATAATGGAAAGCTATTGTGAAGAGTACAGGAATAATGGCCTTAATGTGGTCGTATTAAGGCTGGCGTCGGTTTATGGACCCAGGCAGACAAACAATTTCATCAACCAGCTTATCGAGCATACGGTAAATGATGAGTCCGGAACGAAAAAAAACATTTCAAATCAAATCAAGGATTACATCTACATCAGTGATGCTGTAGAGGCGATCTTTAATGCCTGTGTAAACCATACCAGCAGTGTTTTGAACATATCTTCGGCTACAAGCGTTTCAAAATCAGAAATTCAAACCATTGTTAACACCCATCTCAACTTTTTGAATAAGAACAGCTACCCCTTCTCAGCAGATGATGAAAAGCCGAGATATCTTATTGATAACAAAAAGGCGATTTCTGAGCTGGAATGGTCGCCGAAATATTCGATTGAAGAAGGCATCGGTAAGACAGTGGAGTGGGCAGAGAAGAATAAGAAATCCTTCGAGAGGGTTTTTGCTGGGCGTAAAGTGATTGATAAGGGCAAAAAGCGCATATCGGGCAGTACATACAAATATTTGGAAAACGTTGCTGCTTTCTTATTCTTTGCATTGTTTACGTATTTCATTCAAAAGTATCTGGCTATAAAAGTCGATTTTATGATCATTTACATTGTACTGATCAATGCGTTTTACGGATGGCATCAAGGTAGTATTTCCATTGCACTGTCCTCAATCGCATATATCTGGCTGAAGATGACCGTGGATGATTCGAGCATCGCCAGTTTGTTGAACGATCCGAATCCGATACTCTATATGGCGATGTATTTCATTATCGGTGTTTCAGTCGGATACGTGATTGACCGGATGAAATTTGAAAATAACCTGCTTATGAAGGATTTGGAATCTGCTCAGGAAGAGGTTCAATTTACAAATGATATGTATGAAAAAAGTATTGAAATTAAGAATTCTCTTCAAAATACAATCGAGAATTATGAGGATAGCTTAGGAAAAATATTCGATACGATTTCAAGGCTGGACAAAGTGATTCCGGAACAGATTCTTTCAGAGGCAGCAGCTGTATATTCAAAAATCCTGAAAACAGAAAGTGTTCATATCTATTACCTGAATTCAGAAAGGCACCTGAGGCTTGCAGCTGTAAGAGGAGGTCTGAAATATCACAAATCATTGCTCCTGGAGGATTTTACTTTCTTGAGTTCCGTGATAGACGAAAAGAAAGTCTTCGTTAACAGAGAACTGAAGCAGGAATATCCGATGATTTGTGCACCGATCGTACAGGATGGAAGCACGCAGGCGGTTGTACTTTTGGACGGAGTGATTTTCAAGAGCCTGACTCACCAGTTTTTGAATACACTGAAGGTGCTGAGTTTTCTGGTTGCCAATAAGATTTCTAAAGCCGCCGAGCTTGAAGAGGCCATTCACGATAAAAAATATTACGGTAATACCTTCATTATGAAGTCCGAGTGGTTCTGTAAATTGATATCAGAGATGCAGGTGACAGTCACAGAAAATGAGATGCCGATTTATCTTCTTGAATTTAAAAGAGATCTGCGGAACAACGAAGAAATTTATTCCAGGGTCTCAAAAATCATCAGACCGACCGATTTTATCGGGGAAATGAGCAGTGAGAGATTTGGTATCCTGCTGCCGAATATCAGCAAGGAAGAAGTATCCGCTCTCGAAAAGAGACTATCAAAACAGGGCATTGTAACCAATACTGGTGATGTTATCTGGAGGCCGTTATGACGCAAGCCATCATTTCACTTCATGTCCTATCTGCAATGATCTTCAGTGGTTTTATATTTTTCAAACGAGCCTCTTTTTGCCATGCTGTTTCAGCAGGGCTGATTTCCCTTGCATTTCCTGTCGGTGGAATCATACTGGTTTCGGCAGTGCACTTCATGAGGCCGAAATCAAAGCCGAAACATGGGATCGAGGCCAAGGAAGAGTACAAAATCAGAGAATATTTCAAAGCGCTTAACTTCAATGATGAGACAGATACTGTTCCACTGGAGGAATCATTGCTGATTTCGGACAAGGCTCAACGCAGAGAAACCATGCTGAAAATACTGAAGAAGGATGTTTATGAATATTCCGAGTTCATTAACACAGCTTTGAAGAACGAAGATGCTGAAACATCACACTACGCCGCGTCAAGTATGCTGCATATGAGGAGGCTTCTGGATGTCAGGATGCGTGAGATATCCAGAATCCACACCGAGAATCCTGATGACATAAACGTAGCTATGGACTATTACGAAGTATCCGATATGTATTTGAGAATTTCAGGCCTGGATCCGTACATCAAGGACATGTACAGGGCTGAAAGTACAAAAGACCTGAAGCGAATCATAGACGGCAATCATTCAACACCGCAGAAATTCGTAGTCAGACTTATTGAGCTGCTGATTGAAGCCGGAAATTTCAAAGATGCAAAAAAATACTGTGAGATCATACTGACTGCTTACGATGAAAACGAAGAAAAATACCTGGCTCTGCTTAAGAGTTATTATCAGATGAAGGATAAGTCCCACTTCGAAATGGTTTTCAGGAGGCTCAAAGAACTGGATGCTGTTTTTTCATACAACATCCTTGACATCATAAGATTCTGGGTAGGTGAAGACGATGAATTTGATGAAACGGTATATTACGATAGCAGCATTCTTAATACTCCTGATAGCCGTTCTGCAAATTATTAGGATGGATTTGTTTGAACGTGTCGAGGGTTTTGAAAATACGGAAAGCTACCGGTTTGATCTGACTGAAGCAATAAAACTGGACGAATTGGATATTGACGCATTAGAGGATTATGATTTTTTAGTGGTCTATAATCCGAAGAAAGAAAACGATCTGAAGAATCTTGAAATCACATTGGATCATCTGGATATCAACTATCAGAAGGCTGTGGATGATAAGCGTCCGCTGAATTATTCGCAGTTTGATGCAGTTGTTCTTCTTGAACCCAATCTGCAGAGCATAAAGGATATGGAGCGTATTTTTAAATATGTTGAAAACGGCGGCAGGCTCCTATATTTTGCCGGAGCAGATGATATCGCGAATCAGCCGTTGAAGAAATACAAAGAATGGTTTGGAATCACATATGTTGGGAATGATGTTGTTACGAATTCAGTGATTTTCAACTCCGAGATATTGATCAACACACTTGGAGCCATCGATATCAAGAATGACGCATTCGATTATTTCAACCCGATTTACCTTTCGCTTACAAAAGATTGTGACATTCATATGAAATCAGACAAGGGAGTCCCGATCATATGGGAAAAACAGTCTGGAAAGGGAACCATCGTGTGCGCCAATTACGGCAAATACGACTCAAAGGAACACCGTGGATTGATAACCGGTTCGATTTCTTTTCTAATGGACCTGTTCATCTATCCTGTCATCAATTCTGAAGCAATATTCATTGATGATTTTCCTGCGGATTATCGCTCTGAAAACAAAATCCTGAGAGAGAACTACGGCAGGAATATGGAACGGTTCGTTTTAGAGGTCTGGTGGCCGGATATGGCTAAATTGATTGATAAATATGGGCTCATCTATACTGGAGTCTACATTGAAACATATAGTGATATGGTCCAGGGGGAATTCCCCGACAATGAAGGCATCACCGATACCATGGAGCAGATTGTTTCTGAGCTGCATTCGAATAAAGGAGAAGTGAGTTTTCACGGCTATAACCATCAGGCCCTGTTACTCGATCAGGAAAAATCCTCAAAATACGGATACATTGCATGGCCGGATGGAGAAAACATTGTTAAGGGCATGCAAAGAAGCATTTCATTCTTCAACAAATCTTACCCGAATTACAAATTCACCACTTATGTGCCCCCGTCCAACCTTTTTCAGGATGAAGCCCTTCCGCACTTGAAACAGGCTCTTCCGACATTGGAAACGATTAGCGGAGTCTATTTCGCATATACCGATTCCAGCAATAAGGAAAACACGGATTATTTAAAGCAGGAATTCGCGGTTGACAGCCGATATGGAACGGCTCTGCCCCGTGTGACATCAGGCGCATTCTATACGGATCTGACCCGGTACAATATCGCATCCGTTGTGACTGTGAATGGCATAGTCAGTCATTTCCTTCATCCTGATGACATACTGGACCCTGCAAGGAGCAATGATTTGAATTGGAAGGATCTTTTTAAACAAACAGATCACCTCTTCGGCTCCATAGATAAGCAATATGGCTGGCTTGAAAAAAACAAAGCCAGCGATACAGCTCAAAAGATCAAGCAATATGCCGGTACAGACCTTTACTACAAAAGTAGTCAGGACAAGATTACCATCGCCAGTGATCATTTCGGCTCCAATTTATCTGTGGTCGTCTTCACGGATAAGGAAATAATCTCGGGCACCGACTGCGAATTCCAAAGAATAGATTCGCAGAGATATCTGATCAAGATGAATAAGAACATTGTCTCTTTGGAGGTGAAGTAACCATGAGAATCTGCCTGGTTGCGGAAGGATCCTACCCCTATACGTCTGGGGGTGTATCCAGCTGGATACAGCAGCTGATAGTCAATATGCCGGAACATGAATTCATAGTAATCGCCTTAAGTCCTGACAGCACTAAAAAAATGGAGAGCAAATATCCTCATCCCGATAACCTGATTGAAATAGTGGATATCTTTATGGACCAGCTGTTGCTTTCCAAAGGGAGCTGGAACAAAAAAATACCTCTCTCTAAAGAGGAAATAGCAGGAATCGGCAGATTGTTGAAATCTGAGGTGTCGGATTGGCGAGGTATTTTTGACAGTTTTTCAAAATTGCGAGCACAAAAATATAGTGCCTTGGATATTTTTTCATCCAAGATGTTCTTTCAACTGATCCAGGAGGTCTATGGGGAAAAATATGCACATGTCCCTTTTACAGACATGCTTTGGACCATGAGATCCATGTATGTGACGCTTTTCTCCCTTATGCTCAGAGAATACCCGGCTGCAGACATCTATCATTCTGTATCGACCGGCTATTCTGGTGTCATAGCTGCTTATGCATCCCATACAACCAGGACTGCTTTCGCTCTCACTGAGCACGGAATCTATACCCGTGAAAGAGAGGAAGAAATAATCAAGGCAGAATGGGTGAAAGGACCTTTCAAATCCATTTGGATAGACTATTTCAGCTGCCTGTCAAGTGCGGCTTACACCTGCGCCGATCAAGTTGTTACGCTATTCCCAAAGAACAAGGAGATTCAGACGGATTTGGGCTGTGACCGCGATAAAATCAAAGTAATACATAACGGTATCAGGATCAAACCGTTTGAAAAGATCAGAAAGAGCATTATCGAGAGAGCTGATCATGAGGAAATAAACGTAGGCGCAATTGTCAGGGTCGTTCCGATCAAGGATATCAAAACCATGCTTCAAGCCTTCTCGTATGCGAGCAAAAAGCTTCCTAACATAAAGTTCTCCATTATGGGACCCATAGAAGAAGACACGGAATATTTTGAAGAGTGTGTGGCTTATAAGAATTTTCTTAAGCTGGATAATGTCGTCTTTACCGGTAACGTGGACCTGCGGAATTATCTTGGTAAGATGGATATTCTTATCCTTACCAGCATAAGCGAAGGACAGCCTCTTGCGATACTTGAGGGCATGGCCTGCTCGCTTCCGTTTGTTACAACCAATGTTGGAGACTGTGAGACCTTTGTAAAGGGCAGTTCCGATGAATTCGGCCCAGCTGGAAGAATCGCGGCTGTCATGGATTATGTGGGCATTGCCAATGGCATCATTGAGCTTTGCGAGAACTATGAAAAACGACGACGATTTGGTGAAAACGGATATGAACGTATTAAAAATCTGTACTCCGCTGACGATTTCATCAATGGCTATAAAGAATTGTACCTTGATCTTGAGGAGAGGATGACCAATGGCAGGAATAGGATTTGAACTTAAAAAGGTATTCATAAAGCACACGATAACAAGCAGCGTGAAGGGATTCTCGTATGCGATATTCGTAACATCAGGACCCATGATCATCAATCTGATTATGATTGTAACGATCGTAGGGATTCTTGAGGTCGCAGGTGTACCGCTGATGAACCGTGATTTGTTTGAATCGGCAATCATGTATTCCTACATCTTTTCGCTGATAAACGTAAGTGGATTCACCATGATGATTTCCAGGTATACTGCTGATAAATTATATGTCGAGGACACCACGGACATTCTCGCCTCGCTGTTGGGCGTCATTGCCATGTGCTGCGTCACCGGAGGCCTTGTCGGGCTGGCTTTCTACTCGTTCTCACCGCTTCCGTTCATTTTCAAGGTTTTATCCTACACGATATTCATTGAATTATCCATAATCAACATATTGATGGTTTACATCTCTGCAGTCAAGGATTACAAGAAGGTTGCGATATCCTTCTGCATTGGTCTGCTGTCCACAATCATGTTCAGCCTGTTCTTCATATTTGTTAGGATAGAAGTGCTTACAGCGGTACTCGCCGGTGTTGTTACAGGATTCCTTGTCAATATATTGTTTCTTATAACTGTCATCAAGGGTTTTTTCGAAGCAGTGAGCAATCAAACGTTCAACTTCATGGGCTACCTGAAAAAGATGCCGCTTCTGTTTTTAACCAACCTGTTTTATACAGTCGGATTGTTCTGCCACAATATCATCTTTTGGATTTGGTCAGGTCTTTCGGTCAAGGCCATGGACACCTATATCTATGCTCCGTCCTACGATACCGCTACATTCTACGCCATGTTCACTATCATTCCCTCGCTGGTTATCTTCGTTGTGAAGGTTGAAACCTCATTTTATGACAAATTCAGAGAGTTCGGCCTGTCCATCATGAATGGGGGTACATGGAGAGATATCAAGAAAGCGAAGGAGAAAATGGTGGAAGTACTAAAAAATGAGCTGTCGTTCATTTTCGAGCTGCAGCTGATCATCACGCTGCTCTCCATCATCATTGGTGTAAATCTTGTACTGCCGATGATAGAAAACAATCAGCAGACAATTGAACTGTTTGTCTTTCTGGCAATTGGGTATTTTCTAACCTATATGACCTTTATCATGATCACGTTTCTGCTGTATTTCGACAATCAGGAGGATGCATTCAAAGTTGCATTGCTCTTCATGTCATCAACCATTCTGTTCACACTCGTATCCATTGTTTGGGGACCGAATTTCTACGGCTTGGGTATTTGCGGCAGCTCGCTGCTGTCCACGATCGTAGGTGCCCACCTGCTGACTCATACGCTGGACGAAGCAGAGTACAGGCTGTTCACCAAACATACGTATTATAATTAGACCTGTCATGGTTAGGGATTGATGATTTCCTCGAAAATAAGCACCTGGATTTCGAGAAAAGGTCCGGGTCATATCGAGAGAGGAAACTGTTTATGACAAAAAAAATGCTGATAATCATTCTGACATTTGTCTTGATTGCTGCGATCCCAATCAGATTTTTCGAATCAGATACGTCGAAAACGAATCCGATCAAGGGAGCAAAGAATTTCGTGGTTTTTTATAGTGTGATAAACTCAGAGAATATCAGCAGGATACAGGCATACGACCTGGCCATCATTAACGTTTCAGGTGTGACCAATAGAATACTGAACCGGCTGAAGGCTTCAGATACTCTTTTATACTCGTATGTATCAGCCGTGTCGGTGGAAAAGAACGATATTTTGAAAACCAGCCTGATGGGTGAGGAGGATTACCTTTATATCGATGGTGAAAAGGTATACAACGCCCAATTCGACTGCAACTATGGAGATATATTGTCAGAAAATTATCAGCGCATACTGCTGAGAATCGTGAAGGAAAGGGTAGTCGATAAGGGATTGAAGGGTGTGTTCATTGATACTTTGGATGATATCGAATACCTGACGGATCAGGATGTGAAGAAGGCTCAATTTGAAGGGTATATGGATTTTTTCGGAATATTGAAGAAGGAATTTCCGGAATTGTCGATCATTCAGAACCGCGGCTTTTCGTTTTATGCACAGGGCTCGTTCAAATATGTGGATGGACTGATATACGAGGATTTGAAGATTGGAAATGAAAGTGCCTTCGAGCATACCCAGGATACGATAGACAGTATTGTTTCAACCGCGAAGGATACGGACAACGTCATACTTGCCATATCACATGAAAATAGAATGAAGAATTATGAATTCTGTATGGAACAGAAGTGGCTTTATTATTACAGTTCCTATACGAATAATTATCTGCACTTTGAAGATTCAATCGACAGCGTGGATCAGACTCCTGATAGTCAGGATAAATAAAAGACAGGGCCTCGGCCCTGTCTTCATGTTAATAACTGATATATTTCCAATTTCAACTTCCCAAAATCCCTGTCCGTCATCAGACTTCGCTCCCGAGGCCGATCGAAATGGGGCTCGAATTCTTTACGGATGACGGCGGGGCGGTCAGAAAGCACATAAATCCTGTCCGACAGATAGAGGGCTTCTTCGATATCGTGTGTGATGAAGAGTACGGATACATCCAGCCGGGCTAACAGCTCTAGAAGCCAGTCCTGAAGACGTGCCCGGGTGATGGCATCAAGACCGCCGAAGGGCTCGTCCAGGAGAAGGATATCGCTGTTGCACAGATAGGTGCGAAGCAGGGATGCCCGCTGCCGCATACCGCCGGAGAGCTGGTAGGGATAGGCTTTTTCAAACCCTTCAAGCCCGAAGAGGTCGAAGAGCTCCAGCGCTTTCTCCCGTGATGCCTGTTTGCTCATGCCCTTAAGGCGAAGAGGCAGTGCTACATTGTCCACCACCTTCTTCCATGGCATCAGGAGATCCTTCTGGTACATATAGCTGACACGGCCTGCACGGCCTGAATAGTCTTCGCCGTCAATCCAGATGCTTCCCTGTTCTGGGGTCATGATACCGGAAATGTGATGAAACAATGTGCTCTTTCCACAGCCGCTGGGGCCGACGATTGAGACGAATTCCCCTTCATTCAGGTGGATGCTCACATCATTAAGTATGGGAAGGTCCTCGTAGAGCGAGGTCAGTCCCCGAACATCCAGCAAAGGGCTGTTACTGGGGGAGGTAATCATTGGTATAAGCCTCAGCTGTTTTCAATGGCACAGGAATCAGCTTCCGGTCTTCCAGCCACTTGGCGTAATCCTGCCATACGGATTCCTTCATGACACCCCAGGTCCCATCGGCGGCGTATTCATTAGCCAGGTATTTCTGGCTGGCCAGAACCAGGGCCTTGTCAAGTTCAGGGGCGTTTGTAAGAAGTATTTCACCGGATTTCTCAGGCTCTGCGATACAGTATTCATAGCCTTTTTTAGTCGCCCGTAGGAATTTCCCGACCAACTCAGGATCTTCGCTGATCAGCTTGTCGCTGGTGATCAGGACAGGAGTGTAGTAATCGAGAGCCTTATCATAATCAGTCATTTTGATGTAATTGATAGGCGTGTTTTTCAGTTCGGCTGCTATGCCGTCCCAACCGTAGAAAATCCAGGAGAAATCGATACCGGTGCTTTGGGCAGCAAAGAAATCCATCGAGCCGATATCTGCGGTTTTCATTTTGCTGTAATCAGCCCCGTCCGCCGCCATGATGGCCTTCAGCGTTGCCTCCTCCATGGGGGAACCCCAACCGCCGTAGGTGTGGTTTTCAAAGTCCTTTGGAGTGGTGATATTCTTATCTTTGAATGAGGCAAAGCCGCTGGTGTTATGCTGGATGACTGCAGCGATGGCTTTGATGGGAAGAGGAGTTTCGGCCGTTCTGGCGAAAGTGACCTGCTCCTGGTACGATACGCCGAACTGAGCCTGGTCCGCTGCCACCAGATCCGCTGCGCCCCCCTCGGAAGGCTGGATGATCTCAACCTCAAGACCTTCTTCCTCGTAGTATTTCATATCCTTTGCCACGTAGAGACCGGTGTGATTGGTGTTGGGAGTCCAATCCAAGAGGACGGTGACTTTTTTCAGTTCCACCGGAGCGACAGGCTCCGGCGCCGGCGCAGTCGGTTTTGGTGCGCAGCCTGTGAAGAGTGAGGCTGTGAGGGCCATGGTAAGGGTGAATGCGAGTAGTTTTTTCATGATTGGAATTCTCCTTTAGAATGAATGAAAGAAATTTTGCCACAGATGTCACAGATGGACACAGATGGCGATGATTGATTTGGCATGAGCGCCACATTCGGCAGGCATTTTCGAGTGTCAGCCTGCGTCGATATACAGAAAAAACACATCGACCTTCATCTGTGACATCTGTGGCTAATGGTATTTCCTGTTTCTGTTTAATTGCTTCTCCTGCTCCACGGCATCAGCGCTCCCTGAAGGCGGTCAATGATGTAGAACAACAGCAGGCTCAGAGCTACTATGACCAGGATCGCGTCGAACAGATGAACCAGGTTGAAGCTGCTTCTGGCGCGCATCATGTAGATGCCAAGGCCGGCGGAACCTCCCATCCATTCGCCGATGACCGCACCCATGATGCTGTAGGTGGCAGCGATCCGCATACCGGAAAAGAATCCGGTCATAGCAGCGGGAAGCTTCACATGCCGGTAAATCTGAAAGGGAGTGGCGTTCATGGTGCGCATCAGATCCATCATATCCGGATCCACAGAAGCGATGCCGTCATAAAGTCCTACCACAATAGGGAAAAAGCAGACAAGGATGACGATTACGATCTTGGGCAGGATCCCCAATCCGAACCAGATGGCAAAAAGGGGAGCCAGGGCGATCAGCGGAACTGTCTGGCTAACAAGCAGAAGCGGGTAAACCGCCTTGCGGATGACGGGGGACAGATCCATCAGCACAGCCAGAACGACCGATAGGGCGATTGCGATTGCAAACCCGGTAGAGGCAGCTGTAAGTGTTGCCTGGATATGAACCCCCATCACAGGGAGGCTTGGTATGAAATCCTGCAGGATCCTGCTTGGAGCAGGCAGAACATGCTGCCGTACCATCCCTGAACGGACTGCGAATTCCCACAGGATGATAAGAACTGAGAGCAGGATGGCAGGACTCAGCCATTTACCGATATTGATGGATTTTTTCATCAATTGTCACCCCTTCGGGGCGATAATCAATCTTGATGACGGACATGACCCGGCTTGCGCCCGCTTCGATGCAGATTTCCTGAGACTTTTTCACGATCTCCATGAGCTGGTCATACTCCCCTTCCATTGTGGTTTCCATAGGCCCCACCTCATATCGGATCCCCTGAGATGCGATGTAAGCGATCACCCTGTCCACAGTAGGATACAAATCCACATCCGGCACTCGGGGTAAAACCTGAAGACTGACATTGACGATTGGCATGCTGAAACCTCCTTTGAATTTACGGAAAGCTGATAAAGATAGAGTGAATACCTTTTGCCACAGATGACACAGATGACACAGATGGGGGGCTCGCTGGTCATTAACGTGTTGTGAGTATGTGTACTGCAGGCACTCATCATCATACGCTTGACCTGACAAAACCCATCGCTCTTCATCTGTGACATCTGTGGCAAAGCTTTTAGCTTTTTATTGTCAATAAAAGAGCCGCCCCCAACGGGGGCGGCTTTGAATTAACCAGTCAACTCCCTCCGCCGGCATGATCCGGATCAGGTGAAATGAGTCGAATCCTTGCGGAATCCTCTCAGCCGGGCATTACCGGCTCCTCAGTTG
>CAZEHS010000028.1:0-30049 GCA_964511875.1 uncultured Peptostreptococcaceae bacterium | reverse complement strand
CACTCGGCAGTCGTTCACAAGAACATCGCCATCGATCTTGAAGAATATACAGTCGTGTATCATGGGAACCGCCTCGATTTTCCGCCTAAGGAACTTGAGCTGCTTTATTTTCTGGCCAGTCATGCGGACCGGGTCTTTACACGGGAGCAGTTGCTGGAGCAGATATGGGGGTACGATTATTTTGGAGACAGCCGGACAGTTGATGTCCATATGAAAAGGATCCGTGAGAAGTTCACGAAAGAGGATACATGGGAACTGAAGACTGTCTGGGGCGTAGGCTATAAGTTCTCAACCAAAAAATGATGTGAGGGTCCTATGAGATCACTTTACGGAAAATTAATGGCGGTGACAGCGGTAATAATGCTGATCGGATTCGTTTTACTGACAGCTGGCTTGAGCTATGGGATGAAAAGCTACTTCACCAGTCAGAAAACCCAGGAGCTAATCGGTCTCGGCGGAGATTTTCAGACCGTTTTTGACGAATCCTATAATGCCGGCAATCTGGATAACAGCCGGCTGTATCGTGAAGTGAGCAATCTGGAGCGATACATCGGCGCCAATGTCTGGATTGTGAATCAGGCAGGGCAGGTATTCGTTTCCCCAGGCATCAAGGATTATTCACTGATTGAGAAACAACTCAGTCAGGAGGATGTCAGAACGGTCTTTCAAGGAGAGGTTGTCCAGCGTCAGGGGTTCATCAAGCCAATTTTTGACGAGGCGGTGTTGACGGTCGGGTATCCGATCCGCCGCGACAATGCAGTGGTACTGGCCTTGTTCATGAATGTGTCCTTGCCCGAGATCAACAGGGTAAGTGCGGATGTGTTCAACATCGGTATCGCAGCACTGATGATCACCACTCTGCTGGCGTCCGGCCTGATGTTCTTCGTCATGCGGACTGTCACCAGGGAGATCAAGGATCTTAATAATGCTGTTCGCACCATCATGGATGGCAATCTTGAATACCAGATAGAAACAAAACGTAAGGACGAGTTAGGCCAGCTTATAGGAAATTTCAATGAAATGGCCAGGGAATTGCAGCGAACGGATGAAATCAGGCGGAATTTCATCTCGGATCTTTCTCATGATCTCAGGTCTCCCCTCACATCGATTATCGGTTATATAAAAGGACTTCAGGACGGCACGGTGCCGGAGGAACGGCGCGGACGGACACTGCATATCATTGAGGAAGAAAGCCTGAGATTGTTGAAGCTGACCAATGATATTCTGGACCTTTCCATTATTCAGAGTGGGCAGTTGATCCTGAATCTCAGTGATTTCGACATTCACCAATTGATTTTGCAGGCAGTGGACACCTTTGAGGAGAGAATTGACAATAAACACCTGAATCTCATCTTCGATTTGGAAAAGCAGAGCTCCCTTGTTCATGGGGATCCCCACCAGATTTCAAGAGTAGTCTCCAACCTTGTTGATAATGCCATCAAATTCACCGAGTATGGCGGGAACCTTCAGATCAAGACGGAGCTTAAGGGGGATAAGATGCTGGTGGGCATTCGAAATACGGGCACGCTTATCCCTGAAGATCAGCTTCATCGAATTTGGAGCAGATTCTCCAAAATGGATGCATCCAGAGGGGTTGATAAGCACTCTTCCGGTCTTGGGCTCGCCATTGTCCGGGAAATCCTGAAGGCTCACGGTGAGAAGATAGATGTATACAGTAATGAACATATTGGAACACTGTTCATTTTTTCACTGCCCCAGCGCATGAAAGAACAATGAATGGGTAAATAGCAACCACAGCTCGATACTTGGGCCAGGTTGCTGTTTTTTTTAAGTTAACACTTTGTTCACAGTCTGTTCAAATCCCTGATTTATACTTTAATCATCAGGAAACAGACTATTAACGAAGGAGGTTGATACTATGTTCAAACTTATTCCGTACCGAAAAAATTCGTTGTCACGGACAGAGGATGTCTTCGATGATTTTTTCGACAGTTTCTTCAATGATGACTTCCTGGCCCCATTAGAGGGATTGAACAGGCGCTTCGGGGGGTTCAAGGTGGATGTTTTGGATCAGGGGGATAAGTACCTGATCGAGGCCGATTTGCCCGGCATGGATAAGGAAGATGTTAAAATTGAGTATGATGATAATTATCTGACCATTACCGCAAAACGCGATGAGACAAAAGAAATCAAGGAGAACAGCTATATCCGTAAGGAACGCCAATGCGGGGAATACCGACGAAGCTTCTATATCGACAATATCCAGTCAGAAGCCATTGAAGCAACCTTCCGGAGCGGGGTGTTAAGGATAGAATTGAAAAAAAAACCTCAAATCTCAACTGCCCATAGGATTATTGAGATCAGGGAATGACCGGTTATATCAAAAAAACATGGAGGAAATATGATGGACAACGATGAGAAAGAACGCTCAGGAGACGAAGTCCCTTACGAAGAGGAAGAAATCCAGATTACTGACAGGCCTTCTGAAGAACAACATGAGAATCAGGATTTTGACGAACGGGCTTCAATTGAAAATACAGAAAAGCTTTCTCGAAAACGGTCTTTCAGAAAAATGATCGCTTTGGCCCTGGCCGGCATGATCGTTGGAGGGAGTGCCCTTGGTTTTGGAATTGGTGCCGGTCTCAAGTATTTTGACAACAGCAAATTCAACAGTGTCTATTATATGGAGAACAAGGGTGGTGAGGCTGCAACACCCGTATCGCTGCTTCCGGGAGATAAATCAATCGTGAGCATCGCAGAGCAGGTGGGATCATCCGTAGTGCCGATAACCTCGAAGGTGACGGTGCAGGATATATTCATGAACCAGAGTGAAAGTCAGGGCTCGGGTTCCGGGGTGGTATTCAATATCACAAAGGACGCTATTCTTATCATTACCAACAACCATGTTGTGGATGGCGCGACAGAGGTGAATGTGGGTCTGTCGGATAACCTGACATTGAAGGCCCAGCTGGTTGGGGTGGATCCGGATACGGATCTTGCGGTCGTAAAGGTGGATAAGTCTCAGGTGCCGGCTGATGAGTTAGCTAAGATAAAACCGGCTGTCTTCGGGAACTCGGATAACGTCAAAGTCGGCGAAACGGCCATTGCAATAGGAAATCCTCTGGGATACAGCCGTACAGTAACTGCGGGGATCATCAGCGCACTTGACAGACGTGTGGATGAATCGCTGAACAGATTAGGTCTGATCCAGACTGACGCAGCGATCAATCCCGGCAACAGCGGCGGCGCTCTTGTAAACAGCAACGGTGAAGTAATCGGGATCAACACGATCAAGATTGCTGATACGAAGGTTGAGGGAATCGGGTTTGCAATCCCCATCAATTCTGCGAAACCGATCATCGATCAGCTGCTGACCAAGGGTTATGTATCCAGACCCTATCTGGGAATTTCGGGACGGAATATTGATGAGGAGATGAGCAAGCTCTACGAGATCCCGATCGGCGTGATCGTGATGGATGTCATTCCAGGCGGTTCTGCTGCCGCTGCTGGCATACAGAAGGGAGATGTGCTGATCAGCTTCGGCGGTGAAACGGTATCCTCGATGGAACAGCTCATCACATTGATCGGCAGCCATAAGGTTGGGGATGAGGTACTCGTGAAGCTGGTTCGCGATGGAAAACAGAGCACTGAAGTCAAAGTGGTTCTACAGGATAAGAACAGCAACTGACAGTTAAGCTAAGAAATCAGCCACGGAATACACGGAATTAAGATGAGGTCATGACTTTTCATCTCATTTTAATTCGTGTATTCCGTGGCTAATAGGTTCGGTCGGTTGAATCCGCAAAAAAATTTTAAAATACAATTTCCTGAGTGGATTTGATCTCTGCACGGCTCCCCAGCACGCGGTTGTGATGGGCGATAATCTGTTCCGCTTTCAACTGAGGTGAATCAAAGGTGGTATGGCCATCCTTGACGATGACGACTTCATAATCCTTGGCAAGTGCGCTTCGGACAGTTGTGTCGTAGCAATATTCCGTTTGCATGCCAATGATGATCAGACGGCAGATACCCTTTTCATCAAGGATGTCCTGCAATAGTGTGTTTTGAAAGCTGTCCCAGTGGCGTTTTTTGATGACTGTTTCTGAGGGCAGAGGAGTGATTTCCGGATGGATATGCCAGGTCGGAAGTCCTTCAGCGTATTCGGGGTCATCCGGGTCGGTATGCTGGATGAAAATTACCGGCATTCCGGATTCCCGCGCCTTTTCGAGCAGCAGATCAATGTTGTGGAGAACTTTTTCCCCATTCCAGACGGCGGGGCCTTCCAGGGGTGAAAACATTGCAACCTGTACATCGATGATCAATAGGGCGGTATTGGCCATTTGATTGCCTCCTGTCGTGAATGTGATTCCATTTCTATATACCCTGAAATGATGGAGCTAATCCAAATCCATGTAAAGCATTCTTTCTGCATGGACAAGTACTATGCAAAAATGCTATTCTAAGGCGAAAAAATAAGATTCATCATATTCGACAGACCGTCGGAGAAAGGAGAAACATGAGTATTTACGAAATCCTGATGCTGCTTTGTTTCGGCGCATCCTGGCCGTTTGCTCTCCTAAAATCATGGACATCCCGGAAAACCGGCGGGAAAAGCATCATTTTCTTATATCTGGTTGTCATCGGCTACGGATTCGGCATCATCCATAAACTCATGTACAAACCGGATCCTGTGGTGTACCTATATGCGCTCAATGCGTTGATGGTAACGGCGGATATCCTGCTGTATTACCGCAACAAGCACTTAGAAGCAGTGGAAGGGAATCAGTGACAGTGCCATGGACAAAAGAAGGTTTATCCTACCATGGTTCCTGATAGTCCTTATCATAATTTGTGAAGTACTAAAAACAAGCCCTGCTTCAATTGAGATGTATTATTCCCGTGGAATTTACCCATCAATCATCGGATTTTTGAATCGCATATCCGGGCTGATTCCATTCTCACTGTTCGAAGCTGTGCTGCATTCCCTTCTGCTCACTCTGTTTGGTGGGTTAATTATCCTGGGATGGAGGCTGTTTTTTAAACAACAGGAAGAATGCAGGCGCTTGACTGAATCTCTGCTGAGTTTCCTGTCGGTATCACTGGGGTTTGTGATCCTTTTCAATGTGCTTTGGGGATTCAATTATCACAGGCTTCCGCTGGCTGAACAGATGGGCATCCGAATGACGATGCATTCAGGAAGCGAACTGTCTGCTCTTTGCACTGACCTGATAACGGAAGCAAATGCCCTTTCACTGACTGTTGAACGGGATGCCGGCGGCGTTATGATACCTCACGCTGGTGCTAATGGGGTCCTGAACAGAACCGTTGCGGGATTCCTGAGCACCAACGGAAGCCTGCCGCTTTTTAAAGATCGCTTCGCGAATCCAAAACCTGTTTGGAATTCGACAGCCATGTCATACGCGGGGATTGCCGGGGTATACTCCCCATTCACGGGAGAAGCAAATGTGAACATGCTGTTGCCGGCAGCCATGCTTCCTGCCACGGCAATGCATGAAATGGCTCATGTATATGGGTATGCCCGGGAAGATGAGGCAAATTTCATCGCCTGGCTCACATGCAGATTTCATCCCGATCCTGATTTCAGATATTCCGGCTCACTGCTGGGTCTGATATACGGAATGGATGCCCTATACACCGTGGATCCCGATGAATACCAGCGACTTAAAAAGGATTATAGCGACGGTGTTAAGTCTGATCTTGCGGCAAATAACGATTTTTGGAAACTGTATGAAGGTCCAGTGGAAAGAGTGCATGAAAAGGTCAATGACCGCTATCTTAAGGCGAATGGTCAGACCGACGGGGTTGCGAGCTATGGACGCATGGTGGATCTGCTGCTTGAGGTGCAGTCAGGAAAAATTTTAAAAAATTTGCCCCTGTTATAACGGATTAGGACTTCAGTGGAATCCTGAATGAACATAAGAACGGCTGCCCATTTCTTGGGCAGCCGTTCAATTCATCCGATGCCTAACAGTTCTAAGACTCCCGCTTCTATAAGCGGCGAGTGGAGAACTGTAAAGGCCCTGGATCCGTTCAACTAAGCTTCGGATGGAGTAGAAACTCCACCCGAAGCAAAGGTTCACTTCATATCCTACAGGTTTTTTTTGAGATAATACCGGACAATTCCATCGGCGTAACCCTCCAGGACACCGAATATCTCATAGCCGCAGTGCTGATAGAAATCAGGAGCCTGGAAGCTGAAGGTATCCAAATGTGAAAGGGTTGCTCCCAACTGCCTTGCCGTATCTTCCGCACGGGTCATGAGTGCTTTGCCATATCCCTGGCCCCTGAGGATTTCATCCACCCAAAGCGTGTCAATGAACAGGCAGTATCGGTACATGTAGCCCAGAACGCCCCCTCGGATGACATTGTTTTCATCCCGAACAGCCAGGTTGACGGGACGGCGCAGGGGCTCCTGAACAGGCGGGGCTGTCACATGGTTGAATAGTCGCAACTGGTCATCGATAAATTCCTTATCAGCTTCTGACAGGTCGGAATCCAATCTGTATTGCTGTGTCATCATGCTTCGCCCTTGTGGACAGCATCCATGACACTGTCCATAACCTGTCGGAGGGGGATTCCTGCTTCATGCGCGATTCGACGGCAATCTTCATATTCCGGCGTTGTCTTTATGATGTCCTGCCAGCTGGCGATCTTTATTTTCACTGGCCCCCAGACTGTTTCCACTGTGCTGTTCTGGCGATGCATGGTGGTACGGTCCACAGCATGACGGCGCAGACCCAGTGTAGTCGTTTCGCTCAATATCAGAGCTTCCAGAACCGCCCGATGCTCCAGGGTGCAAAGCACGGTCAGCAGGATACCCGGCCGGTTCTTTTTCATATGGATGGGAGTGTAGTAGACGTCCAGTGCACCGAGTGCCATCAGTTTTTCCAGAGTATACCCCAGGAGTTCCCCTGAAATGTCATCCATATTGGCTTCCAGCATCCAAACCGGATGGGCAGGCTCATCTGCATGCTCCGCAAGTATGATCCGAAGCATGTTGGGTATTTCAAAATCACTGGAACCGGCGCCATAACCGGTTTTTATGACTTTTACCGCTGGAAGTCCGTCCAATGGGATGGCGGTCTCAGCCAGAATGGCAGCCCCGGTAGGCGTTGTGAATTCTCCTTTGAGGTGTGTGGAATAGGGTCGCAGATCGCTTTCCGTGAAGATTTCCAGAGTAGCAGGGGCCGGTACAGGCATGAATCCATGGGCGCATTTGATGAACCCGCTGCCTGCATGGACTGGGGAGCAGTAATTCCTGTACACTGCCAGGGATTGAAGACAGAGTGCCACGCCGACGATGTCGATGATGGAATCCACGGCACCAACTTCATGGAAGTGAACGGTCTCCAGTGTCTTACCGTGGACTTTGGCTTCAGCCCGTGCAATCCGATGGAAAATACGAAGTGAAATCGCTTTTGCTTCATCATCCAGGCCGCTTTCCAGAATCAACGTACGGATATCCGCATAAGAATTGTGTGCATGGACATGTGGCTGTGCGGCTGTTTCAGGCTGCTCATGGGTATGCTCGTGTTTCGGCGTATGCTGATGGCCATGGTTATGGTGATGATGAGCGTGATTATGAGCAGAATTGCCAGGAGGTTCATGGTCATGATCATGGGCGACGGTATTGCTGTCAGGACAGCCGACCAGCCCCGGGTCATCTGTTTCCTGACCTGTGCTGTCCGTCAGGATCACGTGGAATCGGGTGCCGCTGATGCCCTTTTTCTCATCCGGGACGATTTCCAGCTGGTATCCTTTAAGATTCAGTTTGGAAAGCTCCTGAGTGAGCCAATTCGGATCCACACCCAGATCAATCATGGCTCCGATGGCCATATCTCCGCTGATTCCTGCAAAACAGTCAAAGTAAAGTATCTTCATAGGTCCTCCTGTCTCATCATTCGATTGATCCGGGTTGCCATACATGCTGCGCCGTACCCGTTGTCGATATTCATGACGCTGATTCCGTTGGCACAGCTGTTGAGCATGGCAAGGAGGGCGGTTATGCCTCCAAAACTGCTGCCATAACCCACACTGGTCGGGACTGCGATCACCGGTTGATTGGTAAGGCCTCCAACCACGCTGGCCAAGGCACCTTCCATACCGGCGACAACGATGATGATTCCGGCGTCATCCAGGGTGCCCTTGTAGGCAAGGAGTCTGTGAAGCCCTGATACGCCAACGTCGTAAAGCCTTTTAACCGGGTTGCCCATCGCCTCGGCAGTTACTGCGGCTTCCTCGGCTACGGGGATATCCGAGGTGCCTGCAGAGATAACGAGTACTGTTTTTGGAAGGGGCGTGGCTTTCTTACGGGGAATCTGCACCATTCGCGCCTGCTCGTGCCAAATGGCATCCGGGGCGATCCGGAGAATGCTTTCGTAGATCTCAACCGTTGCCCGGGAAGCGAGAACACTGCCTTCGCTGCGCAGTATCAATTTTTCCGTGATGCCGGTAATTTGGGAAAGACTCTTGCCAGGGCAGAAGATCACTTCCGGGAATCCGTTCCGCAGTTCCCGATGATGATCCACTTTGGCGTAATCAAGATCTTCAAAGGGCAGGTGTTTGATGTTTTCAAGTGCGCTTTCTGCGGATACACGACCGTTCTGTACATCTTGAAGCAAAGCAAATAGCTGGTCCTGATGCATGTGTTATCTCCTAGGTTGAAAGTGATCGACCTTCCTCTGGGAAGAAGGTGGCTATTTTTCATTATTATTCATGTTACCTGTCTTATACCCTTCCAGATCCATTGAAACATAACGGAATCCAAGTTTTTTCAGCTCGGTTGTGACTTGCTCCCGGTGGGTCAGCAGAATATTGAAATCGTCCGGATGCACCTCGATGCGGGCGATGTCGCCGTGGGCACGCAATCGGTACTGCGTAAGTCCCAGTTCTCGAAGTAGAACTTCGCCCTGTTCAATCGATCTGAGCACTTCTTTCCGGATGGGCTCCCCGGCAGGGATCCTGGATGCCAGACAGGACAGGGCCGGTTTGTTCCAGGTTGGGAGATTCCTGACATGGGAAAGTTCCCGGATCTGGGCTTTGGTGGTGCCGGTTTCAACAAAAGGACTTATGATGTTCAGATCCTTTAACGCCCTGAGGCCTGGACGGTAATCACTGAGGTCATCGATGTTTGTTCCGTCCATCACCGCATCAATTTCTTTGTTTTGAGCTATCTTCAGGATTTCTCTGAAAATCATTGTCTTGCAGTGAAAGCATCGGTCTGCAGGATTGCTGGCCACTGACGGGTTTCCGAGGAAATCCACCGGGATTATGATGGGTTCTATCCCTAAGCTCCGTGAGAAGACGATGGCCTCCTGGGCCTCCTGTTCCGGCACAAAGTCACCTGTTCCGATCACCACAGTGACACGATCCGGGTGAACCTGAGCAGCCAGACTGAGCAGGAGGGTGCTGTCTACTCCTCCGGAATAAGCAATGCAAAGGGTTTTGTATTGATTGAGGAAGTTTATGAGGACATTTTCTGTGATCATGTGATTTTCCATGGTATCTCCTATCGGTTTTGCAGGGATAAAGGCAGCTCTAATCCGCAATCTTCAAGCAGGTGCTGATTTCGCATGAGCTCTCCGGTGGCCCCGTCGGCAGCGATTCCTCCTGATTTCAGAATGATTGTCCTCTGACATAGACCGAGTACAAAATCCATATCGTGGGAAGCAATCAGGCAGCCCTGGGGCATTGAGCCCAACAGTGTGATCAGATTACGTCTTGAGCGGGGATCCAATCCGGCAGTGGGTTCATCGAGGATCAGGAATTCCGGAGCACAGGCCAGGACCGATGCAATGGCAGCGGAGCGTTTTTCTCCCCCGGAAAGCTTCCAGGTGAATCGGTCTTTCAGATGCAAAGCGCCGGTCTGTTCCAAGGCCTTATTCACCCTGTCCGTTACTTCGAGCTCGGATAGTCGGGCTGCCCGAGGTCCGAAAGCCACATCCTCCCCAACCGTGGGCATGAAAAGCTGATCATCCGGGTCCTGGAACACAAATCCCAGACGTTTCCGGACAGATTCCAGATTGCCGGTAGTCAGAGGACTGCCCCCAATGACTACGGACCCTTCGCTGGGTAGCAGGAGTCCCATCATCAGGGAGAGCAATGTGGTTTTTCCTGCACCGTTGGCTCCTACAAGCCCGATGCGCTGGCCTGATAAAACAGTGAGGCTCAGATTCCAAAGAGCCCTATGGCCATCGGGATAAACACAGCCGGCCTCTTTCAGCTCGATGAGGGGGGGAGTCATTATATACCTCCTGTCAGCAAGTGTCCCAACCACAAGGGAAGGTTCACAGCTCGGTTGATGAGAAAGTAAACAGTCCAGCACAGCAGGAACCACCAGTCTCTGGAGGTAAGGGACCCCAGCGGTGCCAGTGGATATTGCCCGGTGAATCCACGGAGTTTCATGGCCTGATAGATCCGGTGGGAGCGATCCAGGGTGCGCATGAGCCATTGTCCCATCAAAGGGCCCCAGACAGTGGGTGAGAGGCCCTTTTGACCGGGTGCCCTAAGATGCCAGGCTGCCAGGATCCTGCTGCCTTCTTCAAGAAGCAGGGTGATATATCGCCCCATCAGCATCAGTTGAAGCACGAGCATCTCAGGAAAACCCAACCGCCTCATGGCCAGCCCTAAACGGGGGAGGCCTGTTGTGGCAATGAGTGAAAGGGCGGCGGTGGTTGTCAGGATTCCCTTAATAAGAAGACTCAGGTATGAAATCCATCCGGCAGAAACCGTGAAATCAGAAAAAAGAAGAATCTCTCTTGTATCCAGAAATGGATTCAGGAGGCCAAGTCCGATCAGAAGTGGTAATGCCGCCTTTAGCCATAGCCCCAGGACATTGATAGGGATTTCTCCCACCAGTGTCATGTAAAGGGGGTAAAGAGCAAAGGGCAATAGTGCTGAAAATGCATACTTGTCCAATGAAATCACACAGAAGATGAATACCAACGTCACTGTCATAGTCGCAAATGGGTTGAGCGTATGAAGGGAGGTTTTTTTTTGCGCAGATTCATCCAAATAACGAATCCGGTCCCTTGCTTCAGCGGGGGATATCACAGGCGGCTCCGATCACCGGTGGGCAGAGATTTTCGTTTTTGCCTCAACACTGCTCCGGCAACAGTAAGGAGAAGGAGTGTGACGGCCCCACCCACCAAACCGGAAAGGGCTGTGCCGGGGTCAATTGGTCCGGTATCGCCAGATGTTTCAGAAGTCTTGAAGCCGTAATCAGGAAGAAAGGCCGTCAGACCTTGCACGGCTGAAGCAAGACGATAGGGAGCTCCTACGACTTCAAGCTCTTCCTGACCGGAGGTGCGGAGTATGGACCATTCAAGGCCGTCCGGATCACTGGAAGCAAAGCTGGAAAGGAAGGTTCCTGTAATCAGAGCAAGGACAGCCATGAAGCCAGCGGCTCTTCTACGGAGGCTTATGCTTCGTGAAGGGGATTCGGTCATCCCGTGAAGTGTTTCAGGCCGGTGCTGCAGCATGAAGAGGACGATGGCAGCTGTGACGAGTCCCTCCACTATCCCAATAGCCAGATGGATGGGCTGCATCAGCAGTACGAATGTACCGAAGGGCAGCTCTGTACGCCCTGAGAGCATAGTCTGAAACACGACAGAGAAAGCACCCGCCTGTAGGCAGAGGATCGCACCCGCTAAGGCGCCGATAAAAGTTCGGTTCCGGGAAACGCCGGTGTTCATCAGCGGTTTGAAGATCAATGGCCATGCGATATAACACGGAATAAATCCCATATTAAAGATATTGCATCCAAGAGCCAATAGACCCCCGTCGCCAAAAAGCAATGCCTGAACCATGAGGATAGCTGTAATCGTGAGGAATGCTGCATGAGGTCCTAAAAGTGCCGCCAAAAGCAGGCCGCCTCCCAAATGCCCGCTGGAGCCGGTGCCTGGGATTGAGAAGTTGATCATCTGGGCGGTGAAAACGAATGCCCCCATCACGCCCATCAGGGGAATCCTTTCATCATAGGCCTCCTGGCGGAGCCGATGTACCGACCAGGAGCCTAGGCCTATGGACGCAGCTGCGAAAGTTGCTGCAACTGCCGGTGAAATCAATGCGTCTGCCATATGCATGTATGAGTGCTCCTTTCATGATAAAACCCACGAAGGGGTCTGAAAATAACCCTTCGTGGGTATATATGCTTAAATAGTATGAAACCACGAACATTGCCGCTCTTCGGCTGGAAAGCCTTCTTGGCATTTCCTCAATCCCCTCCATGATATCAAACAGGCAGGGGTAACGTCAACGTTTACTCTATGTCTGCAGTCTTTCAATAGCTTGAATTTGGCGGTATGATAGTATAAGGAGACAGATGACTTATGCTGCGAGGAGACAAAGATGAACAGATGCCCATGGTGCGGAAGTGATCCGCTGTATGTGAAGTATCATGATGAAGAATGGGGTGTGCCGGTACATGATGATCGGAAACATTTTGAATTCCTGGTTCTGGAATCAGCTCAGGCAGGGCTCAGTTGGCTGACGGTTCTCCGAAAAAGGGAGAATTACAGACTGCTTTATGATGACTTTGAACCTGCAAAAGTTTCCTGCTATGATGAAGGTAAGGTTCTTGATCTTCTCGGTAATGCCGGAATCATCCGTAATCGCAAGAAAATCGAGGCGTCCATTACCAACGCCCGATGTTTTTTAGAAATCCAGCAGGAATATGGCAGCTTTGATACATATATCTGGAGTTTTACGAAAGGAAAGCCGGTGGTCAATCACTGGACGCAGCTTTCAGAACTCCCGGCAAAAACCGAACTTTCAGATGCAATCGGCAAGGATTTGAAGAAAAGGGGATTCAAATTCCTGGGATCAACCATCATATATGCCCACCTTCAGGCTATAGGCATTATAAATGACCATTTGGCGGACTGTTTCAGGTATAATGAAGTTTAATACTGATTAATAAGGGAAGGCTTGAGTACGTTTGTCATTGCGAGGAACAGCGTGACGCGGCAATCTCTCCCTGTGTCACTTCAGTGGTTTAGTAATAAATGGTTATCCTCCAAGGGAGAGATTGCCGCGCTGCACTCGCAATGACAGTCAAAAGGAGAAAAATATGAAAATCATTGAAATAACGGATTCCAGTGAAATCTATCTCAATAAGGACCTATCCCGCCTGCTGGGATATGCTATGGTCAGCCCGACACCTGGAAAGATCCAGAATGCCGCGCAAAGCGCTTATTCAAAACAACAGGGACATTTTTTCGCTGTTAAGGATGATTCAGGTGATTATGTGGGTATTATAGGGTATAAGACCATCGACAACAATCAGATTGTCATTCTTCATACAGCAGTTGAAGAGGGGAAACGGCGTCATGGTATCGGCCGCTTCATGGTGGAGACGGTAAAGACGTTCCTGAAGTTCGGCGAAGTCAAGGCGGAGGCCGATCAGCATCAGTTCCGTTTTTTCAAGGCTCTGGGTTTTGAATGCAAGCTGGCACCGGAATCCGCCTATGGAAGCAGCATCTACAGCTGCGTGTGGAAGGTGCCCAAGGTTAAGAAGTAACGAACAGGTAAAGAAATCAGGTTTTTCGAATGTGATATGATCATTGTGCATATAACGCCATATTTAACAGGTTTTATGCATGGAAAGGAGCACTTGAATGAGGAATGAGAAGATAATTGAACTGGGGATAGGTTTTGCAACAGGCAGGAAAAGCTTCAAGAAGGTTCTGAGGACGTATATCCATAATTGGGAAGAATCCGGATTGGTGGATAACTTGGCTGTCAGACTTAACCTGTTCGTCGCGTATGATCTTGCATATCAGAAGACGAAGTCCACGGATTTCAGCAATGTTCATCCAGAACTGCTGAAGCTTGTTGACAGCAGTCACTTTATAGGAAGCGACGACATCAATGATGAAATCGACGAATTGATCCACAATAAGATCATCAATTTCAAAGAAGCCGGTCTGATTTTCGGAAAGGGTTATGCAGCCAAGCGCAATGCGGTCCTGTATCACGCAATAAAACGGAAGATGGATTACCTGATTTTTCTGGACGATGATGAATATCCAGTGGCGGTTACCAATACTCTGAACAGTGCGATTTGGGGAGGGCAGAGGGTTCTGAATACCCATCTGAGTCATATCCGTCATGCGGACATCACCCATGGTCATCACTGCGGCTATATATCACCCATCCCTTATATGGAATTCAACGATATCCTCTCCGAAGTGGATTTCCGTGAATTCATAGAAGCAATCAGCAATGATATCATCAACTGGGAAAACCTTAAAGCCGTGATGAAAAACGGCGGTGTGACTTACGCTGACCCCAAGATATTGACCAGCAGAGAGGCGGTTGAGGTTGAGGAAGTCAACCATGCCAAATTCATCTCCGGTGCGAACCTGTGCATCAACCTGAAAGACCCCCACCGGGTATTCCCATTTTACAATCCTCCGGGTGCCAGGGGGGAGGATACGTTCCTCAGTACATGTCTCAGTGACCGTAAGGTGTTGAGGGTCCCCTGCTATACCTTTCATGACGGCTTTGCCACCTATAACCATCTCTTGGAAGGGGTTCTCCCGACAAGGCTGAAATTCGTTAAAGCGGACACCGAGGAAATCATCAACCGATTCTATAAAGCCTGCATCGGATGGATCCGGTACAAACCTTTGCTCCTTTATATCACCGATCCGGACACCTATGAGGATAGAATCCAGGAAATGCGTGAGCAGCTGCAACGAACCCTGCCGCAAATTGCTGAATATTTCTATGAGCCTGGGTTTAAAAAAGTTGCAGGCGAACTGGAAAAATATCACAAGAATGTGAAGAAGCATCATAATGAGTTTCTGGAGACCCAGAAAGTATGGGAAAAGATCATGGTGCATTTTGCAGCACGTGAGTAATCGGCTGCTTCAGGACTAAAAAGACAGATACTTCAGGCAGGTTCTTTGCAGAATCGATGGAGGTATCTTTTTTTTTTGTACAGATAAGACTGACATATTATTACTTATACAGTTCGTCAGGCATCCTTGAATTATCTGCTGACAAAGAGTACGATGGTACGGACCTTATTTCTGAGGATTAAACCTTGCATCGGCGGAATACCATGAAAAAATCACAGCAGCTCTACCTTCTGATTCTCTCCTTCCTGGGCATGCTCATGTTTGCCCTTACCTTCAATTACAGAGGATTTCTGGTCCCTACATTCAAGGCGGAATTCGGTATCGATAACACAAGGATGGGCTTTGTTATCTCCATCGCTCAGCTGGTCTCAATGGTATTCACCTATTTCGGCGGCGTTTACTGCCTGCGTTTTGGACAAAAACGGATTATCGCCCTGGGGTGCTTCATTGTGGCAATATCCATGATGCTTCTGAGCCTGGCCCATACATTTACCGTTCTGCTGATAAGCTTCTGCGGTATAAGCAGCGGGGCATCCCTGTTGGTTTTGGGGCTCAACACAATTCTTCCATTAATCACGATGTTCAGTCAGTCGATTCTCATGAACGTTGTCCATGGTATTTTTGGTCTTGGCTCCACTGCAATCCAGAAGGCTCTGGCCTGGTATCTTTCGGAAAACTTCAACTGGCGTCTGCTATTCATAGGCACAGCGGGCGTATTTGTCATTCACGGGATCCTGATGCTGTTTGCTCCAGGAGAACCTACAGATGAGCATAAAGCCCATAAAGCCAGTCTGCCTTATAAGAAGTTCAGTATCCTTCTGATTGCGGCCCTGGCATTCTATGTCATTGCCGAATTTCTTCTGGGCAGCTGGATTATCAACTATTTTCAGGAAGGATACGCATACACTCCTGTCAAAGCAGCCTTCTATTCCACACTGTTCTATGCCACCTTCACAATCGGACGCCTGGGTGGCGGGTTCATCATGAATCGGGTAAAAAGACTTCAAGGGATCATCGTATGCACTATCCTTGCTGCTGTCAGTGTGTTTTCGGGTCAGATTCTGGGAGGGCATTTCTTCATTCTCATCGGCCTATCGGGCCTTTTCTTCTCGATTGTCTATCCTACAGCGGTGACCATCTCCAATGAAGTTTATGGCAAGGAAGGCCCATATTTCATCGGCATTGCTTCAACTTCGACGGCGCTCGGTATTTTTGGAATCAATCTTGTTTTCGGCTACCTCAATGATGCCTTGGGCGTAGTGCTCACTTTTTACGGTGTGCCCTTATGTATGGCAGTCAGTGCATTTTTCTTCATCCTGACAGCGGTTGAGAGGAAGAAACTGCCGCTTAAAGCCTTGGTATTGGAAGAACCGGAACAACCGTCATTCTGCCAGGCTGTGGAATGATCAGACCTTGGCCGCAGCTTCAGAAAGGAACGAATGCCATGATTTTCGTAGAAAAGAAAACGTCTGCAAGCGTCAGGACAAGGGATAATTCCATGCACCCGGCAATTACAGAGTTATTGGGTCATTTTGATGACGAATGCAATGATTCGGAGCGGAGTGAGGGGTTCGAAACCCAATTGAAGCCGATTCTATCCATTGATCACTTTTCCTATCATTCTGAGGTGAATCTCGAATTCACCATCGGCGATAAAAAGATGTATGTGGTAAAGGATCTGCTGGCCCTATCGGATGCGATGCTGAGCGGGGTTCCCCTTTCTTTCGGAATCGGATTCACACTCTATCCGAAGCAGGCAGTTTTTGACCCTCGTTCTCATGCTCTGATGGAGATGCTGCTGCAAATCTATGGTGACGAGCGGCAGCTGACCCGGCAATACTATCATACAGGTCTGCCCTCCTTTGTGCAGAAACGGGGGCTAAGACTGAGTACCTCACGGCTTGAGAGACTGCTGGACATCATGGGCGACGGCCCTCTGGGACTGAGGATGTACGGACACCTCCCGATGGATGCTCCCATCATCCTGGGTAAACCTCCGCTGAAGGCTCTTATCAAACGGGGGGAAGGGGTTTTGGAGGTCACAATCCAATCGATTCACGGCGGGTATTTACAGCCTCTCATTACAGGCGGAAGCGATTATTATGTAGACGGGGCCGTTTATAGGGCTGGAAGTTTGTTCAAAAGTACTTTTGAACCCTTCCGGAAGTGCCTGGAAAAGTGTCAGGAATCTGCAATCATCGTTCCTGATGGGGCAGGCAGCCGTGTCATGGAAAACCTGCTTCCTGCCCTGAGATCAATAGCAGATGTCGTGATTGACAGGGAGCTTGAAGATCAATATGACCGTATTCCTCTGAGGACTGCAGTCTATCTGGATCGCTTCAAGGAAGGGATTTCGGCAAGGATCGAGCATATCTACGGAGACAGAAAATTCTGCGGGGTCACTGAAGCGGAGTTGAATCCAACGAATGCCGATGGCCGTATCCTCCTGCGTCAGCATCGGGATGAACGTTCTGTCGTCAAGGCCTTCACCAGGGTCGGGTTCAAAGTGCAAAAAGAACTGCTCGTCCAGGAGGAAGAGGAGGGGATATTCACATTTGTAAGCAGGATTCTTCCCGAACTCAAGGAAACTGCCGAGATTTACTGTTCTGACGAATTCAATTCCCTGAATGTGCGCAGACCGGTTCAGATGACCACAGGCATCCGAATCAGCGAAAAGGGACTTCTGGAAATGCATTTTGATTATCAGGGAATGAGCATGCCGGAGCTGGCGGAAGTCCTTCAGGCTTATAAGCGTAAAAAAAGATATCACCGTCTCCAGGACGGGACCTTTGTAGCACTCGACAGTGAAGAGATTCAGGGAGTCTCCGAGCTGTTGGAACATCTGCATCTTGCCGAAACGGACCTTGTCCGGAAGCGGGTAGAGCTGCCAAAATTCAAAGCAATGTATCTGGACAGCCTCCTGCGGGAGAATAAAGGAGTCAGGACGGAACGGAGTGGCGCTTTTAAAAAACTGGTGCAGGATATCATTGAACCGGAGGATTTGGAATACCCTGTGCCGGATGGAATTCTGGGTACGCTGAGGGAATATCAGAAAACAGGGTTCCGCTGGCTGAAATCCCTGGCCTCGTATGGATTGGGCGGTATTCTGGCAGATGATATGGGACTTGGAAAAACACTGCAGATGATTGCATTCATCCTATCTGAAATAACGGAGGAGTCGGGACCCAGTTTGGTGGTAGCTCCCACATCCCTGGTGTATAACTGGCAGGAAGAGGTGAAAAAATTCGCACCTCAGCTCAGGACCTTAGTAATTGCCGGTACGCCCGGAGAACGGAAGATTTTGTTGGAACGCTGCATGGATGCGGATCTGGTCATCACATCCTATGGTCATTTAAAGCGGGACATCAATACCTACCACGGGCACCGTTTCAAATACTGCATCATCGATGAAGCGCAGCATATCAAGAATCCGGCAACCATAGGTGCAAAAACAGTTAAGGCAATCAAAGCGAAGAGCTATTTTGCGATGACAGGAACCCCTGTTGAAAACGCCTTGACGGAGTTATGGTCCCTGTTCGATTTCCTTATGCCCGGATACCTCCATGGGCATGCAAGGTTTAAATCCTCGTATGAAACCCCTATCGTCAGAAATCAGGACAAAAGAGCCCTCCGGGACCTGAGTCGTCATATCAGACCGTTCATACTCAGGCGTATGAAGCAGGATGTACTCAAAGAGCTTCCTGACAAGATTGAAAGCTCAATGGTCAATCGCATGACCCCGGAGCAGTCAAAGCTTTACGCAGCACATCTGGCTCAGGCACAGAAGGAATTTCAGTCTGTTTTGGAAGAGGGCGGATTTGAGAAAAGTCAAATCAGGATTTTAGCTCTTCTCACCCGGCTACGACAGCTCTGCTGCCATCCGGCTCTATTCCTGGAAGGGTATAATGGCGGAAGCGGGAAGCTGGAGATGCTGATGGAACTGATGCAGGATGCGACTGACAGCGGACACAGAATCCTGCTTTTCTCTCAATTTACGGGGATGCTGAAACTTATAGAAGACGAACTCCGCCGGGCTGGAATGACTCACTTTTATCTTGACGGCAGCACCAAGGCTGAAGAAAGGATGCGCATGGTCAATGCCTTTAACGGCGGTGAAAACCAGATATTCCTCATATCGCTGAAAGCCGGAGGCACGGGACTTAACCTGACCGGCGCTGATATGGTGATTCATTATGATCCCTGGTGGAATCCCGCTGTGGAGGATCAGGCAACCGACAGAGCCTATCGGATCGGGCAGAATAAATCAGTGCAGGTAATACGTCTGATCACTCACGGAACAATTGAAGAACGGATCTATTCATTGCAGCAGAAGAAGAAAGCCCTGGTGGATTCAGTGATTCAGCCGGGTGAAAACTTCCTTTCAAGGATGAATGAACTGGATATACGCGGATTGTTCGAAAACGGATGAAGTGAACCTTTGCTTCGGGTGGAGTTTCTAATCCATCCGAAACTTAGTTGAACGGATCCAGGGCCTTTACAGTTCTCCACTCGCCGCTTATAGAAGCGGGAGTCTTAGAACTGTTAGGCATCGGATAAAGCAAAATGACTGCACATATGTGCGTTTATATGCGGTTAATTTCTTGAAAATCCAGCTTAAATATGGTATCCTACTATTAAACAGGCAAATAGATGCGTAAACTGGCAGAAACGGACCAGTAAGAGGAGGAACCATGTATAAGTGCATAGCTTTGGATGTGGATGGCACACTGATTGATACAGAACGGGCGATATTCAATTCTCTTGGCAGGGTTCTTAAGGAAGAGCTTGGAAGGGACTTCACTGAGGAAGAAATGGAGGTGTCCATCGGCATGCTTGGAGAACACACGATGGCGCTTTTTCAGGTGCCGGATCCCGAAGGGGCTCTTTTGCGCTGGTATCGTTACCTTAAGGAATCCCGCCCGCTGAACAGAGTTTTCTCAGGCATGGAAGCGACTATTCATAAGCTGAAGGCAGCCGGGTATATGCTGGCGATTGTCACCTCAAGAAAGAGCTTTGAGGTGTGGGAGGATCCCTTGTTCATACCGATCAAACATTTGTTCGATGAAGTGGTGACGGTGGATCTTGTGGAGTTTCCAAAGCCTCATCCCGGACCGCTTCTGCGATTAATGGATAGGCAAGGGCTGAAAGCCGATGAAATTCTGTTTGTTGGGGACACAATCCATGACAGCCGCTGCGCAGAAAGCGCCGGTGTCGATTTCGTTCTGGCTTGCTGGGGAGCACGGTACCCGGAGACGGTACCTTCCCTGCTTGATCTGAAGCATCCAAGTGAGATTGCTGAGATGGTTTTCAATCTGGAGAAAGATGAGCGTCAGCCGGAATCAGCGTGATCGAAAGACGTGTTCTGAATGATTTCTACTTATATTGAAAAAAAGGTGTCAGCTCGGATTTTTCCCGTCTGGCACCTTTTTCGTGCGTAATCTTCGAAGTCATGGCAAAATGGAGAGAGAGGTGCTCAGATGAATCAATCCGATATGGCAAGAAAAGTAGAAGCCCTGGCAATCCAGGCGTTATTGTACGAAGTGGCCGCCACACCAAAACCAGGGCTTGTTGACAGCGCCAATACCGGTGCCCATAGTGATATGGATATCTTCACTTTTATCCGAAGCGCCGCTGCACTGGGGCCGGCATTTTTTGAATGCTTTCTTGCCGGAGCCACACATGAAGGGTCGCCGGAGTCCCTGCTTCCGGCAATCAGAGCTATCGGTATAGCTGCAGAAAAGGAAATGCTGAAGGCCACAGGAGGCGTAAACACCCATAAAGGAATCCTGTTTTCCATGGGGATGCTTTGCGGGGCAGCGGGGCTGATTTCTCAGAGGCAGGAAACCCGGTTTTCGGCAGAGGAATTATGTGATATGGCCGCCCGGATTGTAACCGGAATCATCGAACGGGATTTTGGTAATCTTGAGGGCAAACCCAAATTGACCTATGGCGAAAAGCTCTACCTGAATCACGGTATCACCGGTATTCGCGGAGAGGTGGCTGGCGGATTTCAGACCGTCCGGAAGGTATCCCTTCCACTGATACGAAACCGGTGGCATGATGCTGATACCAATATTCTTCTGGTGGAGCTATTGCTGCAGCTCATGGCTCATTCCGAGGATTCAAACATTTTGGGACGCCACGATCCAGGAATGCTGGGAGTGGTCCAGGAAAAAGCCCGTGAAATCGCGGAAATGGGCGGTGCATTCAGTCATGATGGGTTGGCGGCCATAGAGGCCTTTGATCAGTGGTGCATCCAAAAGTGGGTCAGTCCGGGCGGGTCAGCGGATTTGCTCGCAGTTACGGTATTTCTTCAGATGATGGAGACTCAGTGAATCAACGACAATGAGAAAGCTTCTCCTATCGTCTTGTTAAAACCATGTTAATTCTGCTGTGGAATGCAAGATATATGTTAAGTTTGTGTTATCCTGTGAAGGAATTTGCAAGTGAAGCTAACCTCACCCCACAACTACGGAGGGAATGACCGTGATTTTTCAGAGAAGAGAGAAAGATAAGCTTTTTCAGCTTTTATTGGAGTTGGCCAGAGTCAATAAGGAAGCCGGACAGGGTTTCTATGGATTCAAAATAAGGACTCAGGATGATCTGGCAGCATTTACATCGAAACTGAAAGCATATGAAGTCTTGGGCCAGAACCTGCTGCTTGATATTTCGAAACAGCTGGATCTTTCACTGATCACTCCGATCGAGCGGGAAGACATCCTGCATCTGGCCGAGCGGATCGACAGTGTGCTTAACTGGATGGACGAATGTGCTGCCCGGTTTGAAATGTACGACATATTTCCAGCCACAGATGAAATGGTCATGTTCAGTGAATTTGTAAGTAAATGCTGTAACGAGATATATGACTGCGTCGTCCTGCTCAGTGAAAAGAAATTCCCTGATATGAACTATCAGATTACTAAGATCAATGCGTATGTGGATTCCTGTGATCTGCTTGGACGAAAAGCAATCAAACGGCTGTTTACTCAGTATAAAGATAACCCGGTGAAGATCATACAGGAAAAAGAACTTTATGAGGCCATGCAGAAGACCATGGAGAGATGCAGCCGGGTTTCAAGAGTTCTGGGTACCATCATCCTGAAGAACGCATAGGTGGCACCCATGGACGGAACAATCATCATCCTGGCAATCACAGTCATCCTGGCACTGGGATTCGACTTTATAAACGGGTTCCATGATACCGCCAATGCTATCGCTACTGCAGTCTCAACAAGGGCTTTGCATCTAAAGACAGCCATCATGCTGGCTGCGGTCATGAACTTCCTGGGTGCAGTGGCCTTCACCGGTGTTGCAAAAACCATCGCCAAGGACATTGTGGATCCCTATCACATTCAAAACGGTTCCGTGGTCATAATGGCGGCTCTGATTTCTGCGATAATATGGAACCTTGTTACCTGGTATTATGGAATTCCCAGCTCGTCCTCCCATACGTTGATCGGCTCCATAGCCGGAGCCGCAGTGATGGCCAACGGATGGGCGATTCTGAATTACAACGGTTTCATGAAAATTCTGCAGTCATTGCTGACTTCTCCAGTCCTTGCCTTTATCATGGGTTACATTTTCCTTCAGATCCTGAAGGTTGTTTTCAAGCACGCCAATCTTCACCAGACCAATCAGAATCTGCGGAAATTTCAAATTCTTACTGTAGCGATTCAGTCGTTCACTCATGGGACGAATGATGCTCAGAAATCCATGGGAATCATCACAATGGCTCTCTTGACAACCGGTTACCATACAGGCAATTCCATACCCCTATGGGTACAGGTTTCCTGTGCACTAGCCATGGCCTTTGGAACATCTGCAGGCGGTTGGAAGATCATTAAGACGGTAGGCACGCAGATAGTTAAGATCCGACCCCTCAGCGGCGTAGCGGCTGATTTGGCATCGGCCATCATCATCTTCGGAGCCACTCACATAGGTTTACCTGTCAGCACTACCCACGTCATTGCTTCATCAATAATGGGTGTCGGTACGGCCTACCGGCCCCGAGCTGTGAAGTGGAATACGGGCAGGAAAATGCTTGTCGCCTGGGTTATTACCATGCCAATCTCAGCAGCGATGGCGGGCATGATCTACTGGGTCATGGCTTTAGCATTGAATTTCTAGAACAGTCAGGCATCATGAAGCAATCCATGAATCTTTCAGGATCGTAGAGCGGAAGCATAAGGCACCGGGCGAATTCGCCCGGTGCCTTATGCTTCATAATGAAGAATCATATATGCCTGGCACTGTTCCTTGTGCCGGTTTGAATACTGATGTTCCCCGGAGGCTTCAAAAAGAATCGCATCGCCGGCTTTCAACTCATAGATAGTTCCGGTTGCACTAAGTGTCAGAATACCGCTGGTAACGACCAGATATTCGAAAACTCCCGGGTGGCCGTCGGAATCAAGCACAGCTCCTGATTTAAAGGTCTCATGGTAGATTTCCGTATGTGTGTCAGGATTGTATTTGAATACCGTTGTGATTTCATAATGCTTTCCGGACAGATAGCCCTGGTGCTCAGTAGCTCGTATCAGCTGAACAGGAAGGCGGGCTGCTGTGGTCAGGGTGGTAAAGGGGATTCTCAGGCCATTGGCGATCTTCCAGATCACGTTTATGGTTGGGTTGCTGGATCCGCGCTCAATCTCTCCCAGCATGCTTTTGCTTACGCCGCAGAGTTCAGATAAATCCTGTAATGATAGTTTCCTGTCCTGGCGGAGCTTTCTGAGATTTTCTGCAACAACCTGGCTGATGGGATCCATAAATTCACCTCGTGCGGTATATTGACCAATCGGACAATGATGTGTATAATCAGTAACAAATATCATTGTCCGTATGGCCAGTATATCGCACATAAGGCTGTGTGAAAAGAGGTGTATTTTGAAAAACGACCGACCATTGATCTGGGGAATCAAATCCGGAATGCCAATAGCACTTGGGTACATACCGATTGCCATAACATATGGGTTGATAGCAAAAACACAGGGGCTTCCCCTATGGTTCACTTTGATTCTCTCCTTGACTACCTTCGCAGGGAGCAGCCAGTTCATAGCGCTGCAGCTTTTAGCCGCAGGAACAGGCATGATTGAAATCATCCTGACAACCTTCGCCATCAACTTCAGGAATTTCCTGTTAGCGTCTGCGGTATCCATAAGAGGTTCATCAGTGTACACCTGGCCTCAAAAGACTATTACAGGACTTACTGTGACTGATGAGAGCTTTGCGGTGGTAAGCGGCCAAAAGGAACCCTGTCTTCCTTTCGGGTTCATTCTGGGACTTCAGGGGGTCCTCTACCTTGCTTGGAATGGGGGAAGCCTGATGGGGGCGACCTTGATTGGTGAGCTGGGGACAATCTGGAACAACAGTCTTGGAATCGCCATCTACGCCATGTTCATCAGCATGCTGGTGCCAATGCTCAAGACAAGCCGGATCACAGTCGTGGTTTCCATATTCACAGCAGTACTGTCAGTAGGACTGAACGGCCTTGGATTGCAGAAAATGATGGGCAGTTCATCCGTGCTGTTGATTTCAGCAGTGACGAGCGCTGCGTTGGGAGCCGTGATCCTGAGCAAGGAGGGGAAACGTCATGAATGAACTTGTCATTATCGCAGTGGGTATGAGTGCCGTTACCATGATTCCCCGGATCATACCGTTTTTCTGGCTCCGTGCTGAAAAGCTGTCTCCTGGCGTACAGGGATTCTTTAAATGTCTGCCTGCGGCCATGCTTACTGCCCTGGTGATACCCGGAGTGGCATCGGCCAGTGGATCCTTGCCCCTTTCCATCTCAGGCGCTGTAACCGCCGTGGTTTTGAGTCTGATCGGAATCGGGCCCACCGGAACGGTGATCGGCAGTGTGGGAACGATGTACCTGCTGCAAATCAGCGGGTTGGTCAGCTGATGAAAAAATCGTTGATTCTGACGGTTTTTTTTTATTACAATGATTATTTTCTAATAACCCTTGTGCACAGGCCCGTGCTATGCTAAAATAAAACAATTTATTACACATATCGCGTACATGTGTACGCTTCGTGAAAACACAAGTGATCAGGAGGAAAGTACATGGAATCTTTGAAGTACATCAGTACGCGTGGACACCAGGAAGCGCTGAGCTTTTCGGAAGCTGTCGTGCGTGGAATCGCTCCAGACGGTGGTCTATATGTCCCGACAGAATTACCGGCGAACAGTCTTGCAGGGATAAACGGTGAGGAATCCTATGCTGTTCTGGCCCAGAAAGTGATGGCGCCTTTTGCTGATTTCGGCGAGGGTGTGCTGGAGGCATGCACCAACGGGGCTTATGATTCAAAATTCTCAGATCCTTCAGTGGCACCTTTGGTAACCTTCGACAACACGAGTTTTCTGGAACTTTATCATGGCAGGACCCTGGCTTTTAAGGATATGGCCCTTTCGATTCTGCCCAGATTCATGACCGCGGCTGCCAAACAGCTGGAAATCAAGGACGAAATCGTTGTACTCACAGCCACGTCCGGCGATACTGGGAAGGCCGCACTGGAAGGCTTCGCAGACATTCCCGGCACACGGATCGTCGTATTCTATCCGACTGACGGCGTAAGCGATGTTCAAAAGCATCAGATGGTGACCCAGGAAGGCGATAACGTAATGGTGATGGGCATCCGCGGAAATTTTGATGATGCTCAGAACGGGGTCAAGGCCATATTCAGCGACGAAGGCCTGGGGCGTAAGCTGAAGGATCGGGGTTTTGTCTTTTCCTCAGCAAACTCCATCAATATCGGCCGGCTGGTACCCCAGATCGTTTATTATGTCCATTCCTGGCTGCAGCTAAAAAAACAGGGAAAAATCGTGGATGGAGAAAGCTTCAATGTCGTTGTCCCCACCGGAAATTTCGGTAATATTCTGGCTGCCTGGTACGCAAAAGAAATGGGCGTTCCCATTAAAAAATTCATCTGCGCCTCCAATGTGAACAATGTCCTGACCGATTTCATCCGGACAGGAAAATACGATATGAACCGTCCCTTTCATACAACAGCTTCCCCCTCCATGGACATCCTCATCTCCAGCAATCTGGAACGCTTGGTATTCGAGCTGACCGGACGAAGCGGCGAAAAGACGGCTGCCCTTATGGCGGATCTTAAAAAGGAAGGCACCTATGAATTGGGCCTGGAAATGAAAGCGGCTCTTGGGGATTTCTACGGCGGATATGCGGATGATGCAGAAACCGTGGCTGCGATCCGAGACTGCTACAGTGAAAAAGGGTATGTAATGGATACCCACACCGCTGTGGCCTACAAGGTTCTGGAGGATTATCGCAAGGAAACCGGGGATAAGACCCACGCGGTCATAGCCTCCACGGCCAGCCCCTATAAGTTCACACGCAGCGTTGTGGAAGGGATGGGCATATCCACTGAGGGATTGGACGATTTCCAGCTGATCGAGATCCTTTCAGAGAAATCAGGGATGGTCATACCGGAGCCGATCCAGGGGCTGAAGGACAGAGCAGTCCTATACCCGGGTGTGTGCGACAAGGATGTGCTGGCGTATAAGGTTTTGGAATTTTTGGGTATATAGAAAAACATCTAAAACTGGAACCACCGAATACACCGAATGCACCGAAGGTGAATGAGTGATCGTTAAATGATGCCATATCCATTTTCGGTGATTTCGGTGAATTCGGTGGTTTCATATTTCTTTGTGGTTTCATAAGTTTTTAAAGGAGGAACAACCAATGAAATATATCGTTTTGCTTGTAGACGGCATGGCTGATTATCCGATTGAGTCATTGGGGAACAAAACCCCGTTGGAAGTGGTTAACATACCGAACATCAATGGACGTGCACGTCTGGGAGAAGTGGGCATGGTGCAGACCATTCCTGAAGGCATGAGCCCCGGCAGCGACACGGCAAATCTATCCGTCATGGGTTATGCCCCGGAAATCTACCATACAGGTCGTTCTCCGCTGGAGGCAGCCAGCATGGGGGTGGAGATGAAAGATACGGATATCACGTTCCGGTGCAATCTGGTTACGGTATCCGATGAACCGGATTATGCCTCAAAAACCATGATTGATCACAGCTCCGAAGAAATAACCACTGAAGAAGCCCGGGAATTGATCCTTTTCCTGCGGCCTCATTTTGAAAACACCTTCCTGAAGCTCTATCCCGGTGTCAGCTATCGGCATCTGCTAGTTTGGGACAAGGGGCCGGAGGATTTCGTGCTGACTCCTCCCCATGATATCCTGGAGCAGTCTGTTGCCCAGTATCTGCCAAAAGGAAGCGGCGGTCCGATCATTCTGGAATTGATGGAAAAATCCTATGAACTGTTGAAGGATCATCCTGTAAATCAGGCCAGGATCAAAAAAGGCCTTCGGCCTGCCAACTCCGCCTGGATCTGGGGCGAAGGAAAAAAACCCCGCCTTGATTCCTTTAAGGAAAAATTCGGTATCGAAGGGGCTGTGATCTCCGCAGTCGACCTGATCAACGGCATAGGCGTATGTGCAGGCCTGGAGCCTGTCGTTGTTCCCGGCGCGAACGGAACCATCCATACGAACTTCGATGGCAAGGCCAAAGGGGCAGTGGACATACTTAAAGCAGGCAAAGACTTTGTTTACGTTCATCTGGAGGCTCCCGACGAATGCGGACACCAGGGAGACCTGGCTGGAAAAATCAAAGCCATGGAAATCATCGATGAAAAAGTTGCGGCTTATATCCTGAAGGAAATGGATGCCTGGGGTGTTCCATACCGCTTCCTGGTCCTGCCGGATCACAGGACTCCTGTCGCACGGCGCACCCATACCTCAGAACCCGTTCCCTATATGCTGTACGACAGCACACAGACAGATACTGAAAAAGACCAAAGATTCTCAGAGTCCAGCGGTGAAGCTTCTGGAAATTACTTCGACAGCGGCCATGCCCTGATGGATTACTTTTTAAAGAAATGAAAATAACCCTTTGGACCCTGTAAAACTGGCCCAAAGGGTTATTTATTTCGTCCTGATTGGCTCTTAGAGTGTGAAAGTGTCCAATCCTTTACGTATTTCAGCAAGGCTTTCCAGCATGGTCCGACTGGAATCATCAAGCAGATTCGTAAGCTTCGACACGGAGTCGGCTTCTTCAGCTATGGTTTGGGTCCAGATGGATTCTTCCTCATTGCCGGCTGAAATTTGAGACATGGCCTGGGCAATGGATTCCGTCTCTTTTTCAAGAACGGCAGTGGTGGCATTGATATCACTGACCAGCTGGCGCACCAGCCCGGCATCCTCACTGTAACGTTCACCGGCACTGACAAAACGTTCATAATCTTGTACCACCTGTTGTTCTACAAATCCGGCAATTTCCTGTGAGGCTTCGGAAAGGTCGCTTACAGCACTCAGAACCATCAGGTTCACGGACCGGATCTCACCCACCGTTCTGGCAGATTCATCGGCCAGTTTGCGAATCTGTTCAGCCACAACGGCGAATCCACGCCCTGCTTCACCGGCACGGGCTGATTCAATGGCAGCATTCAGTGCCAGCAGCTCGGTCTGTGAGGTTATGTTCAGGATGGTCGCAGTCAGGATATTGATCCGTTCCACATCCTTGGAGCGGGCAAGTGCACTGCGAAGTTTGCCCAAGGTCCTGCCATGAATCTCCTCAGCGTTTGCTTTGGAATTCAGAGACTCCGTCCGAAGCTTTCCGGCGCGTTCAGAGATTTCATCTACTGTAACGGAACCTGAGCTTGCCATATCCCCCAGACGATGGACGGCTGATTCTATATCCTGGACAGCTGCATCGATATGCTTGGCTGAGGCTGCTGTTTCCTGCATGGCGCCTGACAGTTCATGAGTCTTGCCAGTGATTGATCCAACGGTTTCCTGAATTTCTTCGATATCTTTTTTCAGAGTCCCATATGCACTCTGTGAATGCTCCTGACCTTGAATGACTGAAATGGCGACAGAGCGTATCGCATCCTGCATTGAACTGATGGCATTTCCGATCTGAGCAAATTCGTTGGATCGGCCCAGGATTTCCATTGGAGGTGTATGGCTTAAATCGCCCGCTTCTATGTATTTAAGGTGTCCATTCAGTGCATTCAGTGGCTTGATGACAATGCGGCGGATCAGAAGCAGCATGATCAGACTGCCCAGCCCGATGATCAGCAGGGACCAAAGTAATGACTGAGCGATGAAGGCTTTCCTGTTCTCGTGATAATTTGTCAAGTCGATCCCGATGTCGATGGCGGAGATCGTTTGGCCATTGATTTCGTAATCTGCAGGCAGCAAGACATCCAGAATCTGTTTTCCTGTTTCGTCAACCCAGATTGCCGTTGCGGGAATATTCTGCTCAACCGTTGCGATTGTCTGCTCATCATCAAATATCTTCCCTATATCGCTGGTCTTGCTGTCTGCGATATCCATATATTCCGGATTGATGACGGCGACGTATTCGATACCCTCGGATCCTGCGAACTGTTCAGCCAATTTCTGAACGGAAGACAGCTCTTTACTGGTTAGCAGTGAGTTTTCCAATGACATTTGAAATCCTTTGGCAACTGCAGTGGCGTCCTGGTCCATTTGCTTGAGAAGGTTATCGCTGCTGATTTTCAGTGAAATAGCAGTCAAAGTCGAGACTGCCAGTAAGATAACAAGAACAGTGGAGCCGACCGCCTTCCACTGGATAGTCGAAAAAATACCTTTATTCCCCATTACTTATCCTCCTGTTTATACATGCATCATTATTACAATTATACCAGACGGAAAGTGATGTCAGATGTCAATTATGAATTAATTGTAATTTAGCAGATGACAATTCCATTTTGGGGGTATGATATAGATATCAACCGATGAAAGAAGGTTTTTCCATGCGAAGACTATCGACTTTTCTGATCATATTCGGAATACTGATCATATCATACCCGCTCCTGGACAGGACATACACCTGGTATATGCAGATGCGGATAGAGCAGACATACTCGGATCTCGGGGAGGTTTTCACAAGCAGCGAGAACACCGGCATATCAGCTGAGAACCCGGGAACTCCTACGGCAGCGACGGATCTGCCTGCATCTCCTGCCGCTCCGATCGAGCCTGTAACAGAGCAGCCTCCACTCCCGGAACCTGTGCCTGTTCCGGTTGATGAGAGTAAACCAGTGGGTGAGATTCTTATTCCCAAAATCAAAGTCAAGCTGCCTGTCATGTATGGTGCGACCCAGGCCAACATGAAAGCGCTTCACCGCCGCGGCGAGATCGGAGC